>JAKAVH010000055.1 GCA_021827545.1 Thermoplasmata archaeon | reverse complement strand
GAAGGTGGTGTCGTTCGAGTACGGCATTACGATCGATGCGGCCCGGACGGTCGCCGAGCTGGTCCGCGACATCCGTACGCATCTGGCCGCGCTCTGCCCGGCGCTACGGGGCGGGGCGCCTTCTCGCCTCCCCCCCGCCGTTCCCGCGATCTCGCCGTACTGAGCGTACGGTTTCGCTGGTTGAACCGTGGACCTCCGGATGCCGCAGGCTGAAGGGGCGTCCCTCCGGTCCGAGCGGGCCCGGAGGGCGATTTCCCGAGATCTTCTCCGATACAGATACGAGGCGGAGCGGTGTCGCGGTGCTCATGTGTCACTCGGACGATTCGAGGGCACCGGAACCCCCGCTGCGGGGCCCGGTCGGCGAACACGGGGAGATCGAGCTCGTGGCCTCCGATGGGAACCGGTACCGCGCGTACTCCGCCGCGAGCGCGGGGGAGACCTGGGCCGGCGTAGTCCTCCTTCCCGATGTGCGCGGCCTGCACCCCTACTACGAGGACCTCGCCGTCCGGTTCGCCGAGGCGGGCTGCCGGGCGACCGCGATCGACTACTTCGGGCGCACCGCGGGGAGCGGGAGACGGGACGAGTCGTTCGATTGGAAGACGCACGTCGAGCAGACGACGCCGGAGGGGATCGCGCGCGACGTGCGCGCGGCCGTCGAGCGGCTTCGTGCGGGACCGGGCGGGGGAACGCTCCCGATTTTCTCGGTCGGCTTCTGCTTCGGCGGCTCCAACTCATGGCGCCAATCCGCGGAGGACCACGGACTGCGGGGCTGCATCGGCTTCTACGGCGGGCGGCCGATGGAGCGTGTCGGTCCTTGGATCCCGAAGCTGAAGTCCCCGTTGCTTCTGCTGCTGGCGGGGGAGGACCGAGGGACGCCGGCGTCGGAGTTTGAGGAGTTCGCCGGTCGCGTTCGAGCCCGCGGCATCGAGGTTGAGTCGCACACCTATCCGGGCGCGCCGCACAGCTTCTTCGACCGCTCGTTCGCCGACCATCGCGAGGCGTGCGCGGACGCCTGGACGCGCCTGCTCGCGTTCATGGAGCGGAATCGCGGGCCCGGCTAGTCGGGTGCGCATTCTGCCGGCGCGATCTCCCGACACCGGGTCCGGCCGTCCCTCTCGGTGTTCGAGAGGCTCTGGAGTCCGGGGAGATTCGCGCGGACACGCCGCAACCGTTTGACGGGCGGGCGTTGTACCGGGTACCGTGGTGGACCTCCTCGCCCCCCTTCTGAGCGCCGCCGAGGACCCGTGGGTCTACCTACCGCTCTTCTTCGCCTTCAGCGTCGCGGCCACGGTCGCCCTTCCGATCCCGGTCGAGGTCGGCCTCCTGAACCCTTTCGTCCCGGCGCCGAGTCTGATCGTCGCCCTGGCCGCGGGAAAGGCCGTGGGGGCCGTGTTCGTGCTCCGCCTCGGGGATCGGCTGGGCTTGCGACTGGCCCGGGAGACGTTGAAGTACCCTCGTCTCGCGGTCCTCTATGCGCGGATCGAGGCGTGGACACGCCGTTGGGGCTACGGGGCGCTGTTCGGGCTTCAGGCGATCCCGTTCATGACCGATACTGCTCCTCTCTATGCGTTCAGCACCCTGCACGCTCTCCCGGCGCGCCGAGCGTTCGTGGCGGAGCGCCGTACCGAACTCCGTCAGACGCTGCGGATCGGGCCGTTCGTCGGGGTCTCCTTTGCCGCGGGCGTCGTGCGCGGAGCGCTCTTCCTCGCGGTCCCTCTGTGGCTCGGTTGGCCCTGACAGTACGGGGGAGATGGCCTACCGAGTTCCGTTCGGCCCCGAGCCGCCCTCTTCCGACGAACGACGATTCCGAGATGTAGAGGCGGCCGGTCCTCGGGGATAGGCGCACTCGGGAGGGGGCGCTTCGAGTCGAGCGAGGGCGCCCCTCTCGGAAGTGGGGGACCGTCGCGGGAGCGGAGGGACACCGCGCGCGTTCCGACCGAGCCGTAAACCCGGGGCCACCCCGGGGCTTATGCCACCGCGCGGTCTCTCCGTCCTGGAGGAATCTCCCGATCCATGCCGAAGCCGGCCGCTTCTCGCCGTGCGACGCTCCGACGGTCGACCCCCGCTAGGGCGAAGCGCCTCCCGCGGGGTTCTGCGGTTGAACGCCCCGAGCGAGAGCTGGGCTTCTTCGCCTACACCCTCGGTGATGTCATGACCCGAAAGGTGATCGTCGCCCGACCGAACGACTCGCTCGAGGTTGCGGCCTCCCTCCTCCGACGGCATCGCGTCTCGGGTTTGCCGGTGGTCGATGGCGCGCGCCGGGTCGTCGGCGTTCTCAGCCAGAAGGACGTTGCGCGAACCCTCCACGATCGCGCGGGCCTCTCCCTGCCGGGCGGCGTGCTCGACCTCCTGCTCGGCATTAGTTCGGGACGGCAGCCGAACCTGGCCCGGGAATGCCTTTCGGTGCTCCGCGATACCCCGATCTCGGACGCGATGAGCCCGGAAGCGTTCACGCTTCCCGCACAAACCCGACTGGACGAGGCGATCCGGTTGCTGACTTCCCGCGGGTTCAACCGAGTGCCCGTCGTGCGCAACGGGAAGCTGGTCGGCATCGTCGCGCGATCGGACCTCATCACTGCGGCCTCCTCCTCCGCCTGAGCACCTCCGGTCTCTCTGCCCGGCCTTGCCGCCGGTGCGACGGGGCTCTGGTCCGCTCGATCTTCACCGGTCCGCGCGAGGAGCGCCTGCGCGCGCTCACCGGCCGGACCGGGGTCGAGCCTCACGGCCTACATCGCGGAGGAGGGCATCGAGCTCGACGCGCCTCCTGGGCCGATGCGGGAGTGTGCGGGCGATCCCGGGTCCAGGGCCCGCGCTCCACCTCGTCCTTCGGAGGTGCTGCGGGCAGTCCTCTCGCCGACAGCCGCCGGGGAGGGGAAGCGAACTTCCCCAAGAGCCGAGAAATCGGGGACGGTGCCGGGGGCTCGCGGTCGAGGTGTTCTCGAGCGAGTTGACTTAAGGGGTTCCGGGGCGTGCGTCGGCCGCTCGGACAGAGGATCGATCCTTGAGGCCCTGGACCGACGACCGGGTATGGGACGCCGTCGACGCGTGGAGGTGGTTCCCGCCCAATTCCGCGAGGAAGGTCCGCGAACGGTTCGAGATCGCGGTAACCCCGGGCTCCTACGCGTTGACGTACGCGTACGGCTTCCATGCACCGGACGGACCCGGCGCCGACGCGGCGCTGCAGGAGCTTCGGCGGGAAGTGGAATCGCTCGGAGGTACCGGCGTCCGTGTCCAGATCACCCCCCGTTCGGTGCCGCGCGACCTTCCCCGGCGCCTCGCCCGGGAGGGATATCGAAAGATCGAGGAGACGGAGGTGCTCGCCTGGGAGCTATTCGATGAGCGCGACCGGCCCCGCATACCGATCTTTCGACCCGCCGGCGACGTCGATGTCCGGGAGGTGCGATCGGACGCAGAGTTCGACGCCTTCCTCGGGCTCTCCCCGCCGATCTTCGGGGACCCGCCACCCCCGGAGGAGACCCGGACGGGATTCCGGGAGCGGTTTCGCCGGCAGATCGCGGCGGTCGGGCATTCAGACCGCTTCGTGGCCTGGAAGGGGTCCGAGCCCATCGGACGCGCGGGAATGGACCTGGAGGGGGACGTCGCCCGGTTCTGGGGAACCGGTGTGCTGCCGCCGTTCCGAGGACGCGGCGTGTACGGCGTGCTGGTCAAGGCGCGCTGCGACGAGGCGGTCCGTCGAGGGGCCCGGCTCGCGTTGGTCAGCGCAAGGACGGGGACCTCCGGCCCCATACTCAAGCACCACGGTTTCCGTCCCGTCGGTTCGCTGGAACTGTACGAGGTCCGTTGGATTCCGATAGAATCCTAGGAGGGGAAGGAGGATCCCCTCGTACTCTGCGCGCGACGCCCGGGATCGTTCTGGTGACGGTCCCCCCGACCGGGCCGGAGGTTTCGACCTCGGCCATTAGCCCAGAGGAACCAACGGACCCCGAGGTCGGGCCCGCGGTCCAGGATGTTGCCGCAGCCCGAGTCCTCCGGAGAGGTGCTGGCTCCGTAGCTCGGGGAGCCGCGGCCTGTTCCTCACCGTGAAATTGGGGACGTTCCCCCACCGCGCGCGGTCCGTGCCGGACGACGAACGATCCGAAGGGCGGTCGCACCGGTCGATTCCAGGGACTCCCGTCCGTCCCACCGGCGCCCTGCCCGATGCGCTCCCCGACCCCGCGCCGCCCGGCTCTCGGCCCTGCCCCCTTTCGAAGAGAGACGCCGACGCTACCGCGGCCGGCTCGGTAGCCCGCGGGCCGGATCAAGGAGAGCGTCGAGGTCGGGTGGTGAGATCTACCGGGCGCCGCTCAGCTCTTCTTGAGGTCGAGTCCTGCGACGGGCGGGCGGGCGCGCGCGGAGGCCGCGGAGCGGGCCCGGTCCCGCTGCAACAGGAACAGCCCTCCGGCGATGAGCAGCAGCCCGGCGATCTCGACCGCGGTGACGACCTCTGCGAAGAGGAGGAGGCCGACGACCACCCCGGTCACCGGATTGACGTAACCGACGATGTTGGCGCGGCTGGGTCCCGCACGGTGATGGAGGTGGAAGTAGAGGGAATACCCGAAGATTCCGGGGAGGACCACGAGGAAGGTGAGCGCCGGGAGCACCGTGCTCCCATTCCCCAGGGCGAGCGGTTCGCCCGTGGCCAGGGCGAGCGCCGAAACGAGCGCGGCCGCCGTCGCGAACTGAACCGACAGCGTCCAGAGCCCGGGGGTCGTTCGGGAAGTGCGACGGAGCAGCACCGATCCGACGGAAAACGCGAGGACGGCGCCCACCACGAGCGCCGGCCCCTCGAATCCGATCACGGAGGGAACGACCAACTGGGGGAGCACGAGGATTCCGACCCCGACGAACCCAACGGCGAGACCCGCGGTCCCCCAGTTCCCGAACCGCTCCGACGGAAACCAACGGTACCCCAGCACTGCGCTCGCCAGCGGAGCCGACGCGGTCAGGACGGCGGCCAGTCCTCCCGGTGTCGTTCCCTCTCCGAGGTAGAGGAGCCCTCCGTAGAGTCCGATCATGAGCAGCCCTCCGAAGATCATCGGGGCGAGCAGATCCCGGGCGCGAGGGAGTTCAGCTCGCGTCCCGAGCGCGATCGCGACCAGGGCGACCGCCGTGAGCGCATATCGGATCGCGGCGAAGACCAGGGGAGCCGCTCCCGCGACGAGGCCCGCCCGTATGACCGGGAATGCGGAGCCCCACAGGATGCCGAGGACGACGACCCAGAGGATCACGGTCCGGGCTTCGCGGGCATCAGAGTCCCTGGCCGGGAGTCCGACCCCGGGCGTTCCCGCGATACCCGTACCGCTCACCCCGCCTCCTGCCGAGCGGATCCCGCTCGTGTCCCTTTCTTGGCCCCGGATCGGATGGTCGCGTCAGGCACCGGAGGGCGCCGCGCTCGACGTCGAGGTCGGCGCCCGGCGCTCTTCTCCGCGCCTTCCAACTCGAGCAGCCGACGCTTCGTGCGGGTCCCCCCCTCCGCCGAGTAGTTTCCTACCCCGCCGTGTCGGGGAACTACCCGGTGGCACGGGATCACCAACGGCGCCGGGTTGTGCGCCACGACGTTCCCCACCGCACGATACGCGGTCGGGCGGCCGACTCGGCGGGCGACCTCCGCGTAGCTCCGCGTCTCCCCCGCGGGAATCCGACGAACTTCCTCGAGTACCCGGCGGGCGAACGGGGAGAGGTTGAGCCGGACGGGGATGTCGTGCAGGTCCTCGCGACCCGTGGTCAAGTGGCGCAGGATCCGCCGCAGGTGGGGATGAATCGACCCGACCTCGGTCGGGGCGGCAGACCGGAGCAGGCGAACGGTCTCCACCCACTCTCCTCGTAGTGCGAGGTCAACGTAGAGCTCGAGCTCGGCGGAGAATGCCACCGCGTGCGAGACGGGTTCCGTTGACTCGAGGGGCTCGTAGCTCGACAGTTCGACCAGCGGAAGGGCGCGGGAGACGATGATCGACTCGGCCGCTCGCAGATGTTCCTCCGCCGTACTGCGCGCGAGGGAGAGTCGGCCTGCGATCTTCTCCACCGTCGTTCGTCGCGGGACCTCGTAGTAACCGGAGCGGACCGACTCGATCAGCACCCGGGACTGCTGGGGCGTGAGTGAGGGACTGGTCGGAGCGAAAAGCTCGATCGCATCGCGAAGCAGGACCCTCGAGAGCCGCCGACGCGCGACAAGCCGAGCGCCGATCCGAGTGGGGTCGAACGTTCCCGAGCGAGCCGGGTCCGCGCACAGAAGTCGAAATCGGGTGTTCCCGTCGCGCACGAGGAGCGGTGGAAGGAGAAGGCCGCCGCGTGATCCCGCGTCCCGGAGAAAGGAGAGCTCCCGAGCTCCCGGCAGGTAGGCGAATACCACGAACGGCTCGGGCTCCCGGTCGACCCAGAGCGCGGAGAAAGTACGTTGGCACTCCCGAGCGAGCCGATCGAGGGACTCGCGGGCCCCCCGGCACCGGACCATCCACCGGAACCCTACCGGCCGCACCTCGAAGCGGACTTCGGGGTATCTCTGAGAAAGTCCCGTGGCGATCGACGGCATCGTTCCCTCCCATTCCTCGAGCGCCGCCGGCATCGGAGCACCAGAGGGAGCGCGATAGATGAGCCTGAGTCCGACAAATGTCGGTGTGGATCGGTGTGATCTGTCGCGCCGGTACGGCGATCTCCGTGTGCTCGCGGATCGAGAGGAAGCGATCCCGATCGTTCGGGTGACCCCCGTCAGTCGCCGTGCTCCGGAGGCAAGCCCGCCCCCTTCCCCCATAAGGCGCCCTGCGGAGCGAATGCCGAGGGCGTCGCCATAGCCGCTGAAGCATTCAAGTAGGGTTGCGAGTCCGGTCCCAACGGGCTCGAGAACGGAGTCCGCCCGGTCTTCACGTCGGAGAACGCTCCGCGCAGCGGCGCGAGCTGATCGGGCGTTCGAGTTCGACGATGCCGTACATGCCGGCCGCGCCAGCCACGGCGGCCGTCACCGCGACAAGAACGAGCAGACCATGCGAGAGTCGCAGCTTCATGGACTCCGGCTCAAGAGACTCGACTCCCGAGGAAACAGTAGACACTTCGATGGGAGTCAGCGTGCCTCGCGATCACGACGAACTCGTCGCCGGCGGTCACGTCTCGTCCGTGCGCCAGTCCTCGCCGGCTTCACCGGCCACCACCCCATCTCGAAGCATCGCCTCCGTGCCCCCGAATTGCCGATAGAACTTCGCCGGCTTCCTCCAGTCGCTCGCCAGCGCCTCCTCCGGTCCCGGCGTGTTCGCGACCACCGCACTTGCCGCCGTCACTCGTACGTGTAGAATTCAGGTGGCAGCGGATCAGGATGGGGGTGGTGATCCGGGTGACGAACTCGACGTAGCGGCAGCGGGAGTAGTCGAGGATCATCGAGAAGCCGTAGAGGTGGCGGCGCACCCCGTCCTCC
>JAKAVH010000014.1 GCA_021827545.1 Thermoplasmata archaeon | reverse complement strand
ATCTGAACGCGTAGCGGATGACCCGCTCGGCCCCCTTGCGCGTGATCACGCGCGTATCGACGGTCAGTTCCGTCGCGTCGCCCCGGCGGAGCCGGCCCCGGAGCGGCGCGTAGAGGTCTTCGGTGTTCTCTCGCACGATGACGAAGTCGACGTTCGTCGGCGACCAGACTTCGCGGAACGTCCCGCTGATCCGATGGCGGACCCCGGGGTACAGTCGGCACGGCCGGACGTTGGCGTAGAGGTCGAGGCTCTGGCGGAGCCCCAGGACCAGCGCCGCCCCGGCGATGTCGCCGTTCGGGAGCGTCACGCCCGGCCAGCCGACGGCCCCGAGGAGGATCGCGTCCGCCGCGCGGGCGGCCGCTTCCGCCTCCGGCTCCCACTCGCGGCCCGTGCGGGCATAGTATTGCGCGCCACCCGGGAACTCTCGGACCGACCAAGGCGCCGGGCCGTTTTCGGCCAGCGCGCTCAGCACCTTGAGCCCCTCCCGGACCACCTCGGGGCCGGTGCCGTCGCCGGGCAAGGCGACGATATCGTACCGCGCCGGTCTCATCGGCCGGGCTCCCGAACGGTTCCGGACGGCAACCGAGCTTCCCGGGCGAGTTCTCGGCGGACCTTCTCGACAAGGCCCCCGGCCTCGAGCAGCTCCAACAGATGGGGCGGGATCGGCGGAAACCGCAGCGTCCGACCCTGCGTGACGTTCGTGATTGTCCCGTCGGTGAGATCGATCCGGGCCGTCTCGCCCGCTTGGAAGATCGCTCGGACCCCTCGCGCCTCGATCGCCGGCACTCCGAGGTTGATCGCGTTCCGGTAAAAGATCCGTGCAAACGAATCCGCGACGATCGCGGCGACGCCGATCGCCCGCAGCGCCTGGGGGGCGTGCTCCCGGCTCGACCCGCTGCCGAAGTTAACGCCGGCGACGAGCACGTCCCCGGGCCGGGCTTGGGCGGCGAATTCGGGCAGCGCGATCTCCAGCACGTGGCGCTTGAGCAGCTCCGGGTCGATCGTGGTGAGGTACTTGCCGGAGATGATCTGGTCGGTGTCGACGTCGTCGCCGAGCACCCACACCCGTCCTTCGATCACGCGGCGCATCGTTCTCCCCACCGTCAGAGGTAGTCCCGGGGGTCGGCGATCTCGCCCCGGATCGCGGCCGCGACGGTGGCGGCCGGCGACATCAGGTAGATCCGCGCCTCCTTCGGGCCCATCCGGCCCGGGAAGTTGCGGTTGGAGGAGGAGGCGCACACCTCATCGGGCGCCAAGATGCCCATGTTCCCCCCGAAGCACGCCGAGCAGCTCGAGTTCGTGAAGACCGCGCCGGCGGCCGTGAACGTCTCGATCAGGCCTTCTTTGAGACACTGCTCGTAGATGGCGGTCGACGCCGGGGAGACGATGAATCGCACCCCGGGGGCGACCTTGCGCCCGGCGATCAGGCGCGCGCCTTCCCGAAGGTCTTCGATGCGGGCGTTCGTGCACGAGCCGAGGAAGACCTGGTCGACCTTGATGTGCTCGCGGACGACGTCGGGGAGCGGCCGGACGTTGTCCGGCGAGTACGGGCAGGCGACCATCGGCGGCATCCCGTCGACGTCGATCTCGACGGTCCGCTCGTACTGGGCGTCGGCGTCCGCGGTCAGCGGGTGCATCGGATGCTTGGCGATCCCCCGGAGGTAGTCGAACGTCGTCGCGTCCGGCGCGACCATCCCGCACTTCGCCCCCATCTCGGTGGTCATGTTGCAGAGCGTGAACCGCTCGGGCATCGACATCCGTTCGATGGTCGGCCCGGTCCATTCGACCGACTTGTAGGTCGCGCCCGTCGTCCGCACTTCGCCGAGCGCCCGGAGAACGAGATCCTTGGCGGTCACCCCCCGTCCCAAGGTGCCGCGAACGTGGATCCGCAGGGTGGTCGGCACCTTGAGCCAGAGTCGGCCGAGGGCGAGCACGGCGGCCATCTCGGTCGGACCGATCCCCGTCGCGACCGCGCCCATCGCGCCGAGCATGTTCGTGTGGGAGTCGGTCCCGACGGCGAGGTCGCCCGGCACGACCCAGCCGTTCTCGGCGAGGATCTGGTGGCAGATCCCGTGGCGGCCGACATCGTAGAAGTGGGGAAGACCCATCTCCGCCGCGAACTTCCGCAGAATCCGATGGAGGACGGCGGCGCCCTCCGTCGAGGCGGGCACCCAATGGTCGATCGCGATGACGACGCGCTCCGGGTCCCAGACCCGGGTGGCGCCCATCTCGTGGAACGGCCCGACCGTCTGCGCCCCCTGTTCGTGCATCATCGCGAGATCGACGCGCCCTTCGACAATCTGCCCGGGTTCCACCCGGTCGACCCCGGCCGCTCGCGCGAGGACCTTCTCGGCGAGCGTCGACCCGTGACCGCGCCCGCTCACGGCCGCTCCGTCGGGATCTGGAGGTCGTCGACCATCGCCCAGAACTCCGCGTCGGAAATCCCCGGATGGGCAAAACGAGTGCGGTAGTCCCGGACGTACTCCGCGGCCGGCTGTTTCGACGCCTGTTCGCCGCGCTGCTTGATGCGGGCCAACAGTTCCGTCAGCTGCGCGTCGGTCGCGCGCGCCCGGCGCTCCTTGAGCTTTTCGACGAGGGCGGCCCGCCCCGTGTGCTTGCCGAGGATCAGCTCGCGACGACGGCCGACCTCCTCGGGCTGGATCGGCTCGTAGGTCAACGTGTGGGCGAGCACGCCGTGGGTGTGGATCCCGGCCTCGTGGGAGAACGCGTTGTACCCGACGAGCGCCTTGTTCGCCGCGATCGGCACTCCGGACAGCTCTTCGACGAGCTGGGAGAGTTCGTAGAGCCGGTCGAGACGAAGGCCGGTGCGCACGCCGTACAAGCGCTCGACGGCGACCGCCACTTCCTCGAGCGACGCATTGCCGGCCCGTTCGCCGAGGCCGTTCACGCAGACGTGCGGCGCGGTCGCGCCGGCTTCGAGCGCCGTGAGCGTGTTGGCGGTCGCCAAGCCAAAGTCGTTGTGGCAGTGCACCGAGAGGTCGGCCGGCCCGATCCGCCGGATGAATTCGTCCAAGTACCAGCGGAACGTGAGCGGCGTCATCACCCCGACCGTGTCCGCGACGACGAGACGGTCCGCCCCGACCGCGACGACCGCGCGGTACAGCCGCTCCACGAAGTCGAAGCGGGCCCGGACAGTATCTTCGGTGACAAAGGCCACGTGGAGACCCGCCTCCTTCGCGCGACGCACCGATTCGACCGCCGCCCGCACGACCTCGTCCTCGGACATGCGCAGCTTGAACCTAAGGTGCACCGGACTCGCGGCGATGAAGACGGCGATGTGCCGGACGCCGGAATCGACGACCGCTTCGACATCCCGCGGCACGGTTCGCGCGCTGGCCAAGATGTCGGAGCGCAATCCGGCGGACGCCAGCCATCGCACGGCCTCCGCCTCTTCGGCGGAGACCACGGGAATCCCCGCGTCGATGAGCGGGATGCCGACCGCGCTCAGCAACTCGGCGATCCGGAGCTTCTCTTTCGGCGAGAAGTGCACCCCGGGCATCTGCTCGCCATCCCGCAACGTCTCGTCCCAGAAGACGAGGCGAGTCGGGATCCGGCGGGCCTGCGCCGTTTGCGGATGGTAATCCGCGACCAGCTCGGGATCGCCCATACCCGTTTGACGGGGCCGAGCGAGATAAGATTTGTAGGTCGCTTGGAAGCCCGGGCGCCCTCCCCGACCTCGTTCCCATCTCATGCGTTAAATACGAACCCCGGCTGAAACGATGCGGGGAACTCGCTCGGCGAGCTCCCTCGCATCTCCGATGACGACCTCTGCGGCCCGAATACCGCCGACGCCCGCTCCGACCAGCCCGACCGGGATCGCGCCCGAGCCTCGGCCTCCCTTGGAAGAACTGGCGGACTTGAGCATCATGATCGGGGGGCAAGGCGGCGACGGCACGCTCACCGTTTCCGACCTCTTGGCGCGGTACTTCCGTCGTCAGGGATTGTACATCTACACCAGCCGCAACGTGCTGAGCCGGATCCGGGGCGGTCATGCCGACGCGTCGATCCGGGCGAGCCGCGACCCGATCTACGCAGAAAAGAATCAGGTCGAGGTGCTGCTCGCCTTCGATCGCGAGGCGGTGGAGATCGGCCAGGCGGAGTTGCGGTCGGACGGGATCATCGTGTACGACTCGTCGGTCGTCCGTGACCCGGTCGCGAACGGGTTCGGCTTTCCGTTCGCCACCTTGGTCGGGGGAGCGATCGGCCAGCCGATCTACAAGAATACGGCGGCGTTCGGGGCCCTGAGCGTCCTCCTCGGGTTCGACGCGCAGGCGACGAACCAGGTGATCGAGGGCCGGTTCGCCCGTCGCGGCGCCGAGCTGCTCGACAAGAACCGCCGGGCCCTCGAGCTCGGTCGCAAGGCGGCCCTGGACGCTGGGGTCACGCCACGCTGGACCGTGGCAGCCGGGACCGCCCACGACCTCGTGCTCACGAACGCGAACCAATGCGTCGCCCTCGGGTTCGTTGTCGGGGGGGGCCGGTTCTTTGCCGGGTATCCGATCACTCCGGCGACGGAGATCATGGAGTATCTGACCCGCTACCTCCCGCCGTTCCACGGGGTCGTCCGGCAAGCGGAGGATGAGCTCGCGGCGATCAACATGGTGATCGGCGCGGCCTATGCGGGCGTGCGCGCCATGACCTCCACGAGCGGACCGGGCCTATCGCTGATGACGGAAGGGATCGGGCATGCCGGAGCGGCCGAGCTGCCGGTCGTCGTCGTCGACTGCGCCCGGGTCGGCCCGTCGACCGGGCAGCCGACCCGCCACGAACAAAGCGACCTTTCCCACCTCGCGAACCTCGGGCACGGCGAGTACCCCCGGTTCATCATCGCCCCCGGAACGCCCGAGGATGCGTTCGTACTCACGATCGACGCGCTGAACCTGGCGGAACGCTGGCGCCTACCGGTCCTGTTGCTGCTCGACCAGGCGCTCTGCCAGAACACGGCCACCTCCCCGCGGCTGTCGCTGAACGGTATTCACCTCGACCGGGGCAAGCGGCTGACGGCGGAGAGCGTCGCCGCGCTTTCGGAGTACCGGTCCTATGCGTTCACGGACGATGGGGTCTCTCCGTTCGCGCCTCCCGGCACGCCGGGAGTTTACGGCACGGTGACGGGCAACGAGCACGACGAGTGGGGCCACGTCTCGGTGCAGGTGGCGAACCGGCGCAAGATGATGGCGAAGCGGATGGGCAAGATGGAGCGGGCCGGCGACGAGCTCCCGAAGGGCCGGATCTACGCGGACGGACCGACCGCGGAGATCGGGTTCATCGGCTTCGGGAGTACGTGGGGGCCGATCCGGGAAGCCCAACGGCGCCTCGCCGCCGAGCACCGGACGTCCCGGTTCTATCAAGCCCGGACGCTCTACCCGGTCCCGACCCACGAGATCGGGCCGTTTCTCGACTCGGTCGAGGTCGCCTACGTGGTGGAGCACAACTACACGGGACAGTTTGCGCGCCTCTTGCGAGAGACGATGCCCGACCGGCATTGCAAGCTACGGTCGATCCTCAAGTACGACGGCCACTCGTTCCGCGCCGACGAGATTCAACGGGCGGTGGAGGGTCGCTGATGGTGCAGAGCTTCCGCGCGGTCCAGCCGATCTGGTGCCCCGGGTGCGGCGATTTCGGCGTGCTGGCGGCGGTGAAGAAGGCGGCGGCCGAGCTCAAGATCCCGCCGCACGAGCTTGTGGTCGTCGGCGGGATCGGCTGTTCCGGCGCGATCCACAACTTCTACGAGGTGAACGGGATGCACGCGCTTCACGGCCGCCTCCTCGCGCAGGCAATCGGCCTCAAGCTGGCGAATCCCCGCCTGACGGTGGTCGCGGCCGGCGGCGACGGCGACGGCTATGCGATCGGGATGGGCCACTTCATGCACGCGTTCAAGAAGAACGCGGCCATCTTGTACCTCGTGATGAACAACGAGACGTACGGCCTGACGAAGGGCCAGGCATCGCCGACGAGTCAGATCGGCTTCGAAGGGACGATCGAGCATCCGTTCGACGCCGTGCTGACCGCCCTGTCCGTCCCGGTACCGAACTTCGTCGCCCGGACCTTCTCGGGCGACCCGCGGACGATGACCCAGACGATCATCGAAGCCCTCCGGTTCAACCAGGCGCATCGCGGATTCGCCTTCATCGAAGACCTCTCCCCGTGCGTGACGTACAACGACACCTACAAGCTCTGGCGGGAGAAGGTGCTTGACCTCTCGAAACTTCCCGGCTACGACCCGACGGACCGCCAGAAGATGTTCGAGCTCTATCTCGCCGCGCGAGAGCAAGGACGGATCCCGATCGGCGTGATGCACCGGCCGAAGCCGGACCAAACGGAGGCCAGCCTGGAAGCCCAGTTGCTCCCCGACGGCATCGGACCGGCCCAGGCGGAGCTGTCGATCGACACGAACCGCGGAGCGTACGAAAAGCTGCTCGCGAACATGGGATAGCGCGGGTATCGGTCCCGCTCCTCCTCCGACCGGGGATCGGCTCGCGTTCGACCGGCCTCGGCGGGTCTCCCACCCGTTCCGCGCGACCCTGAACGCGGGAAAGTTATGCGGGCGGTACGACTTCCCTCGAGCGGATTCGGATGTGGATCGGGATCGACGACACCGATTCGCCGCGCGGCGGTTGCACGACGCACGTCTTCACGGAGGTCGTCCGCACCGCCCAAGCGCTCGGCTTCGACCTCCTGGGAGACCCCCGATTGGTCCGCCTCAACCCGAACGTCCCGTGGAAGACCCGGGGCAACGCGGCGCTCTCCGGCCGATTCGGCCATGGAAAGGGGCGGCCGCTATCCATCGGACGAGGGCCGGGAGGCGAGCCGATCCGCCGGTACACCCAAGGCTCCGAACTCGATCCCGACGAGCGCCAAACGCTCCTCGACGAAGCCTGGTCGACGGTCGTTCGGACCGCTCGGGTGGGCGAGCCGGGCACCGAGCCCGCGCTCGTGGCGACGGGGGAGCCGCTGCCGGCCTCGCTGTACTGGCGCGCGGTCCGGGGCGTCGTCTCGGTCTCGCTGGTTCAACGGATCCTGCGACGCGTGCACGCTACCGCCCGTTGGATCGGCGAACCCCGGGGAGTCGTCGGGGCGGCGGCGAGCATCGCCTGGCCCGCGGAGTCGGCGACGTACGAGCTGCTTGCGTACCGACCGGCCGACCGCGAAGGGGTCCCGAGGAAGGTGAGCGTCGAGTCGATGCGGCGCGCGGAACGGGCCGAGCCGCGATTGTTCCTTACGTACGACGCCCGCACCCGTCGATTGCTCGCGGTCCCGCATACCCCTTGTCCGATCCTCTTCGGCCTACGAAGCCGCACCCGACGCCCGCTGTTGAGGGCCCGGTGGATCGTTCGTTCCGAGCCGGTCGACCGCTGGCTCATCTACCGGACCAACCAAGGAACGGGCGATCACCTGGTCGACCGCCCGATCTGCCGCGTCCCTCCCCTCACGTCGGTTCG
>JAKAVH010000207.1 GCA_021827545.1 Thermoplasmata archaeon | reverse complement strand
CCTCCTCCAGGCGGAGTCGGTCGAGCTCCTGCGGGAGCTCGGACACCGGGGGGTGGAGAGCGTGGTCGAGACGGGCGGCTCGCTGGATGTCCGACCGTACCTCGAGCTTCCCCACGTCGCGCTGAGCGTCGACGTAAAGTGCCCCTCCTCCCGGATGGAGGACCGCAACCGCTGGACGAACCTCCCCCTCCTGCGGACCGGCGACATCGTGAAGTTCGTGATCGCGGACCGCACGGACTATCTCTATGCGAAGCGCGTGCTCCGACGGTATCCTCTCGCGCCGACGATCGTATTTCAGCCGGTCTGGGGGACGGACGCGGGCCGTCTCGCGGACTGGGTGCTGCGCGACCACCTCGACGTGCGGGTTATGCTTCAGGAGCACAAGGTCCTCTGGGGCGACGTGCCCGGACGCTAGGGCGTGTCTCACGGCGGACCACCGGAAGCCTAAAGAGCCGCGTGTCTAGGTTCGGCCCCTCGACCATGTCCGACGCTCGCACGCTCGCAACGGGGTGGATGCCGAGCGCGGAGAGCGTCTTCGGCAAGGCGAAGGGGATGGTCTTTCCCCGGATCGTGCTGGTCGGCCACGGGGTGATCGACGATCTCGCGCGCACCTGTCACCAGTTCGACTTTCCCCGGCGAGGGTTTGTCGTTACTGGACCGCGGACCGCCGAGCTCGCCGGCCACCGGGCGACCAAGATCCTCAACGAGGGCGGGTTCGAAGCCACCACCGTGATCGCTCACGAGGCGACCGAAGCGGAGGTCGCTCGGGTCGAGAGCGAAGTGCGGGCCGGTGGAGGTCGGTTCGTGATCGGCGTTGGCGGGGGCAGCAAGATCGACGTGACCAAGGTCGTCGCGGCGCACCTCTCGATCCCGTTCGTGAGCCTCCCGACGTCGGCGGCGCACGACGGGATCTCCTCCCCCCGCGCGTCGCTGCACGGCGTGGGGAGCGCGACGAGCACCGAGGCCGCGGTCCCGATCGGTGTCATCGCCGACACCGAACTCATCGTCCAGGCACCGTTCCGTTTGCTCGCCTCGGGCTGCGCCGACGTCATCTCGAACCTCACCGCCGTTCTCGACTGGAAGCTCGCGGTCCGTCTGCGCAACGAGGAGTACTCGAGCACCGCCGCGACGCTGAGCGCGTACGCCGCCGAGGAGATCATGGAGCATGCGGACGCGATCAAACCGAACCTCGAGGAGTCCGTCTGGATCGCGATCCGGCCCATCCTCGTCGCAGGGATCGCGATGAGCGTGGCCGGTTCCTCCCGCCCCTGCTCGGGAAGCGAGCACCTCTTCAGCCACGCCCTCGATCGAGTTTCCGAGCATCCGAGCCTGCACGGCGAGCAGTGCGGCGTCGGAGCGATCATGATGATGTACCTGCACGGAGGCGACTGGCGCCGTCTCAAGGAGGCGCTGCTCGCGATCGGCGCACCCACGACCGCCCGCGAGCTCGGGGTCACCCCCGACGAGATCGTCCGGGCGCTCGTAATGGCCCACTCGATCCGACCGGACCGCTACACGATCCTCGGCGACAATGGGCTCACCCAGCACGCGGCCGAACGGCTCGCGCGGGTGACCGGTGTGGTGGGGTGAGCGGGACCGATGGCCGAGATCACGTTGCTGTCGAAAGCGGAGGCACGCGAGGGATACGAGTTCGTCTACGAGGGGGGAGGCCCGGTGTGCCGGACCTGCCCGTACCGCCACGCCTGCCTTACGCTCGACCCCGGACGGCGGTACACCGTCGTGAAGGTCCGCTCGGTGGCGCACCCCTGCGCCCTCCAGGAGACCGAGGCGAACGTCGTCGAGGTGAAGGCCGTCCCGCGATCGCTCGTGGTCGACCACCGCAGCGCGATCGTCGGGAGCTCGGTCGAGGTCGGACGGTATCCGTGCCGACGGCTGGACTGCCCGAACTGGTGGGACTGCGCCGGCCCATCGCTCCCCGCGAAGCAGCGATACCGGATCGGCGCGGTCACTCCCGGCACGGCCGAGTGCCGGATCGGCCGAACGTTGAAACGGGTCGAGGCCGTCTAGTCCGACCGCGATGCGGGGCTGTGGGGTAGCTACGGGCGCGAGGAAGGCGCCTCCGTCCGCTCTACTGGTCCATCCTTCGGGCTTTGGGAGCCCGGGACCCCGATTCAAATTCGGGCAGCCCCATCGCCGCATCGAGACCGGTCCGTCGGCGTGAGTTCCCCGGTACGGGTGGAGGCTCTTTGGAAGGATCGAATACGACGCCGTCCACGAACGACCGTCGGCCCGGGGGAGACGCTGATCCTTCGGGCGATGCGCTCGAGGGAGCGCGGGCGTTCTACGCTCGCCGACCTCCCATGCCGATCGAGGTCGAGCTCGCGACCAAGCGCCTCCAGTTGCAAGAGGGCGGCCTCCTGACGCGCATCCTCGACGAGGCGGTGGCGGCGACCGGCATGGAATTAGGGACCGTCGTGGACTTCGGTGGACGCTCGGGCGCGAACCTCCAGCTCCTTGCGGACCGTCAGCGAATCCACCAACAAGCGTGGCTAGAATCTCGCCAAGGCGCTATGCCGGTGTCGGCGTTCGGGGACGTCGCCAGACCCTGGACGGAGCTCGCGGCGCACGTCCCGCCCCATTCCGTGGACCTCATCCTCGCGGTGGAGGTCATCGAGCACGTCTATGATCCCGACGCCATGCTCGCCTTCTGCCGCCGCCTTTTGCGCCCGGGCGGCGTCCTCCTCCTGACGACACCGAATCTTTCCAGTCTCGTGAGCCGTCTCTCGCTGCTCCTCGGGTGGCAGCCGCTCGACACCGAGGTGAGCACCGTGACGCGATTCGGGTTCCCGGGAGCGACCCGGTGGAGCGTCGTCGGACACATTCGGGTGTTTACGTTCCGGGCCCTGCTCGAGTTCCTGAGGTTCCACGACTGGAGGATCGAGCGGGCGTACACGGTCGCCCAAGGCCGGACCGCGCCGACCGGCGGGCGGCTCTCCGGCGCGCTCGGATTCTACGCGCGGCTCGACCGTTTCGCGGGCCATTTCGGCCGTCGCTTGGCGTCGCACTCGATCGCGGTAGTCCGACCGAACGACCCGCCCCCGGTCCGGGAGGGGACCGGACCAGTCGTTTCCGCGGATCCGCGCGAGCGGACGCCCCCTTCGCCAACGGGAGAGTAGCCGCGTCGCGACTCCCCCGGATGCGCGAAGCGAGCGCATCCGCACGTTACGGGCGCCCCGACGGGTGGGGAGCGGACACCGGAGGCTGCGACTTCGGTGGAAGGGAGCCTGTCGTGGTTTCAGGCCGGGGAAGTCGGACCGGGTCTCGAGGATCGGTCGCTCTACCGCTCGCCGTGGAAGCGCCGGTGAGACTGCCAGAGGCCCGCCAGCCGGACGGCGACTTTCGGCGCGAGCGGATAGCCGAACATCAGCAAGGTCGGTACGGTGAGTGGGCGACGGAGCCCGACCCCATCGAGCAGCGCCCGCATGGTCCTGCGGTACTCGTGGAACCCGGTCTCCCGAGTGTGGAACACGAGATGGAGGATCGCGTTCACGACCGCGGGATTCAGCGTAGCGTGCGCCCCGTCGGACTGCGAGTCCAGAAGGTCCAGCATCCACGCGATGTCCTGATTGGGGTTCCCCGGCCGCGCCCAGATCGAGTTGGCCGCCCGGGCGACCCCCTCCGACACGTTGAGGTGATAGCCGGTGAGAACGCTCTGGTCCATCGCCATCCGCCGGCGCTCCGTGACCGCCATCATGAACACGCTATGGTCGGCGATCGTCAATCGACGGAGATCGCCGAGCCAGGGAAGGATCGCCGTCCGGCGGACGGTGAGACAGCTGGCGATCACGGGCCGTAGGCCACGTCGGTACTGGTTGCCCGAGCGGGTGTCGAACACCTCCACCGGTCCGATCCTGCCCTGCGCGGGAGGAGCGTCCGCGAACGTCGCGTAGCGGTTCGCGTGGAAGACCACCTCAGGATCGGAAAACACCTCCCGCACGCGCGCGATCTTTCCGGGGAGCAGGACGTCATCGTCGTCAAGGAATACGACCACGTCTCCCCGACAGTGATCGATGCCGTCCGCGAACTTGCCGCCGGGATACCCCTCCCGGGTGGGAAAGACCCGGGCGCCGAGCCGAACGAGCTCCGCATCGACCGACGGGTCCCGGGAGAACTCGACGACGACGACTTCGTCCGGGAACTGGCGGGTCGCCGACTCCACCGCCCGCACGAGGTAGCTGAGCCGAGTGTGGGCGATCACGACGACGCTCACGCGAGGCTGCGGCACGTGCCCGTCCCCCCCGGGCACGGGCGGCGTCGAGTCGACGGACCCTGCGGGCTGGCCCTCCCGCGCCGCTGATCCGCTCATGCCGGAGTCGTCCGTGCGAGCCGTTCGGTCGATAAGGGCTGTTCGGTGCGCCGGCCCTACCGCTCCGACCTCGGCGCGGTCCGAAGGACGGAACGGTAGAGGTCGAGGTGACGATCGACCATCCGCTCGGCGGAATAGGCCGGTATCGCGTCGCGGGCCGCCCGCGTGAACGTCTCCCGATGGTCCACCACCTCCGTCAGTCGGGCCGCCATCTCCTCGTCCGAACCGACCACGAAGCCCGCCCCGGTCGCCGCGAGCTCGCGAGCCGCCCCGGCGTCGTAGGCCACGAACGGCAACCCGGCGGCCATCGCTTCGAGCAAGCCGATTCCGAACCCCTCGAACGCGCTGCCCTGCACGTACGCATCCGCCGCGCCGAGCGCGTCGAGCACGTCTTCTCGCGAAGTCGGTCCGAGGAAGCGAACCGGAACGCCGAGGTCACGCGCCAGCGCTTCGCAGTGGGCTCGATCGTAGGCCGAGCCGGGGACATCGACCCCCACGACCACGAGGCCCCAGTCGCCCCGCAGCCGCGCGATCGCACGCACGAGACGGTCGACCCGCTTGTTGTCGTAGAGCCCGCCGACGTAGACGGCGAGGTGCCGGGCCGTTAGCCCCCAGGAGGAACGGGTCGCCACAGGATCTCCGGACGGGAGTGCGAATTCGCCGAGGTCGATACCGTTCGGGATCGTGCGGAGGCGCTCGGGAGGGAACTTCCAGCCGACCACCTGACGGGCCTCCCCTTCGGTCAGCGCGATGTACCGATCGAACGCGCGCAGGCGGCCGGGAAAGTAGTGGTCGTAGTAGAGCCAGCGGATCGTCCCGCGCCGCATCCAGTAGTGGTAGAAACCGTGCGGCGTGATCACCTGCGGCCAGTCGAAGGAGCGGGCGAACGGGAAGTAGTAGTCTGCACACCAGATCCGGTTCCCGTGCAGGTGGAAGACGTCGGCGTCGAGGCCGCGCAGCCGACCGAGGTAGTTCCGAGGGACTCGGAAACCCCCAACATGCCGCATCCGGAGCCGAACCACCGACACGCCGCCGATCTGTTCTTCCGCCGGACAGCCCGGCTCCTCCTGGGTAACGACCGTGACCTCGTGGCCCCGGGCCGCCACTCCCTCGGCGAGAAGCTGCACGACCCGCGTGCTGCCGCCCAAGGCGGGCAGATATCGGAGGACCGCGAGGACGACCCGCACGACCGTGCCCTCGTTGCGTTCGGTCCCGGGAGCTATATCCTTTGGCAAGCCCAGGGTCCCTCGGTGAGCCGCCGAAACGCCGCTCCGCCGGGTCGGATCCCGGCCGGCTCGCCGCGCCCCCTAAGGGGCGGGCGCCCCGGCTATCCTCCCGTATGCGGCGGTGTCCCGGGATGCTGGGAAGCGCTCCGCACGACAGACGTCAGAATCCGCGCGTGAGCCCCTCGGGTTCGCCACCGCCGTCGTGCAGCCGGCGCCCGGGCCGGTCGAAGAGGACGCGGTCGGCGCCCCCTCCACCGGGGACCACGGGGCTCGGCGGGAACGGTTAATAATTCCGCCGGCCCGGTAGGGGAAATGGCGCGGATCGGGATCACCGGGGCCACCGGCTTCGTCGGGGGGGCCCTCGTGCCCCGGCTGCTGCGGCAGGGGCACGACCTACTCCTGCTGGACGACCGGTCGGGCCCGGTCCGCGTCGAACCGGAGGGCGCGACGGCCCTCGACCTCGACTTCGCGAGCGACACGGCGCTGCGGGTCCTCTCGAACGCGGATGTCATTCTCCATCTCGGCGCCGTTTCGGGCGTGATGGTATGCGCGCGAGACCCCGAAGGGTCCGCCCGGAGGAACGTCGAGGGAACCCGTCGGCTCTACGCGATGTGCCGGGAGCGGAAGATCCCGGCGGCCTTCGCGAGCAGCCTGTCGGTCGTCGGCGCCCCCGACCGATTTCCGATCGGGGAAGACACTCCGGCACGACCGACCCATGAGTACGCGAGGCAGAAGGCCGCCGGCGAGGCACTGACCCGCGAGCTGTCGGACCTCGGCGATGTGCCGACGGCGGTGCTCCGACAGAGCAACATCTACGGGGGATACGAAGCCTCGGGAAGATGGATCACCAAGTCCAACGTCCTCGAGCTGTTCGCCCGGCAAGCCGCCCGCGGCGTCCTCGAGGTCAACGCACCCGGAACACAACGCCGGGACTTCGTCCACCTCGACGACGTGCTCTCCCACTGGGAGGCCACGGTCGATTTTCTGCGCCGTCCCTCGACTCCGGCCGCGGCCTCGGTGTTCAACGTCGCGAGCGGCGAGACCCGCTCGGTGCGGGAGCTGGCCGAGCTCGTGGCCCGGGCGTACGCGAAGGCGCACCCGGACCGGGCTCCCCTCCGGATCGAGGTGGTCCCCAACCCGCGCGGAGGGATCGAGCTCGTCGAGCCCGATTTCGAGACCGCGCGGGCCATGACCGAGCGACTTCTGGGAGTGAAGATCCTCCACCATCTCCCCGACGAGATTCCCCGCATCCTCGACCTTGCCGGGCTCGGGGCCCGCGCACCCGGTGCCGCCTAGATCCCCTCTCCCGGGGGTGCGGTTCGGATCGCACCGGGGGCGCCCCCGGGCGAATGGGCGGGCGGAGAAGCGTAAAGTGCCCTAGGAGCAGCTACGGTCCGTGTCCGCGCCGGAGGGACCAGGGACCGCGCCGGAGGGGGCGGAGACGCCTCCGCGCCGAGCGCTACCGCCGCGTTTGCACGCCGCTCAGATCCTCTGCGACACCTGCGGGCGACCCACCCTGCACCGTATCGTTCGGTGGAACCAGCGGGTCTCGGGCGGAGCGGGGGCGGGAAGCGGTCTTGCACGGTGCCGAGAGTGCGGCTGGACCCATGCGTTCGAGGTGCGGCCCCCGGCCGAGGTCGAGGTGGACCTGATCGTCTCGCGGGGTGCGTCCTCGGAACGGTCTCGGCAGCGCTTTCCGGCATCGACGCGCATCGCCGTCGGCGCGGCGCTCCCGGGCTCCGAGCCCGCGCTCGAAGTGCGAAAGATCGAGTCCGCTCAGGGACGCTCGGTGGGGGCGGCCTTGGTCTCCGAAACCCGGACGGTCTGGGCGGTCCCGGAGAGCGAGCCGCGTCTACCGGTTTCGATCGTGGAAGGGAGCCGTACGAGGAGCGTCCGCTGGCCGTTCGACCGGGACGCCTTCGTGGGCGTCGGAGACCGGCTCGTCGT
>JAKAVH010000011.1 GCA_021827545.1 Thermoplasmata archaeon | reverse complement strand
CGATGCGGAGGCCGTGCCCTGGATCACGAAGCTCGTGTGGGCGGCCACGGTGGGGGAAACCGAGGAGGTGCTCGCCAGACTTCCGGAACTGGTCGCGGGAAGCGCGGTGCTCGTTGCGCTGGCGCTCACAGCGAGCGCACTCGCGAGCATCGTCAGGGCGCACAGCATGGCAAGCACCGCCAGCGCCCGTTTTCTCGGATGGCCCATGTTGATTCACCCCTCCACTGCGTGTGCGACCGGAACTCGGCGCTCCGGCACCGGGGGCGTCACGCTCACTCACTCGGCGCTGTGGCTAGGACAGCCCCCGCATCGACCTGCAGTATATCTAATCGCTGGCCGGCCCTGCCGCAACCCGAGTCCCGAGGGCGACCCCCCCATCGAGCGCGCAGTGCCTCGTTCGGACTAGATGCACTGCGGTGAGACTGCGAGATATGGTTCTTAAGGGTCGCCCACGCGACGCGCTCTACATCGGGGTCTCCCGGCACCCCCGATCGCGCGGTGCGTCGAGTCACCTGTAGCTCTTGTCTCTGCGGCCTCCCCCAGGTAGGCGCGGACGCGTCGCGTGCCCTCAGTTCGAGGCCGGAGCCGCGGGCGTGGGCGCCGTCCCGGTCACGGGGTGGGGGAGGTGGATAAGCCCCGCGAACAGCAGGACGATGCCGAGGAATTCGGCGTAGTAGAGGGCCACGGGGAACGACGCGATGTAGAGCGTTCCTCCCGCGCCGAGGATGAGGGCCCCCGCGATCATGAGGAGGGTCGGCCACTTCCGGGCGCGACGCAGCGCGATCGCGGAAGCCGTCAGCAGCACGGCCGTGGCCGGGAACGTGATCAGGGACGACAGTACGATGAGGATCGGTGCCGGGTTGCCGGTGATGACGCCCCCGTTCACCATACTGCTCGGCGAAGGCACGAGCCCGCACGCCCCGGCGAGCAGGGCGCACGCCCCGACGATGAACCCCGAGTAGAGACGCTCGACCCGCGGGCTCCGGAAGACTCGAACGGCACCGAGTGAGAGCACGCCGACGATCGCGGCCGAGAGGAACACGTACGCCGCGAGCAGGGCGGAGGACACCCATCCGGCGAAGACCAGCGTCTCGATGACCATCGCTGCGGTGGCCAGGAGAAGACCGGCGCTCCAGGCCAGTTGCACCCGTGCACGGGTCGCACGGTAGCGGGCGATGCCCTGCGCGCTCAGGATCGCGAGCAGTCCCGCGAGAACCGCCAGGGACAACGCGAGGGCGATCGCCGTGGCCGACATGCAAAATCGGCCAGCCGGCGCCCTACTTATGTTTCTTCGTCAAACCTGTTCGACGGGGCGGCGCGCGCCTCGACGCTCCCGGTCGAGGGCAGTCTCCGGGCCGGGTGAAGCCGGCTTGACCGAATGCTCATATGGCGTTGGGTCGCGGGGCCGCTACGTGGCGCCGCGCGGTCCCGACTCCCCGCGAGCGACGAGCACGCCGAACACGACATCGATTTCACGCGTCCCGGAACGACGGGCGGTGCGCGAGGAACGGTCAGCATGACCGCAGCGACACCGGGATCCGAGGTCGTCCCACCGTCGTTCTTCGATGAGCGGGCGGGGTCGCTGTTCCCCCGTCTCCGTTGGCTCAGCCCGCGACGGTTGGCCCTGTTCCTCCTCTTCTGGATCACGATCTTCTTTGCCGGCACCGTCTTCGTCAACAACCCGTTCTCCGGGTTCGGCGCCGGTTCGAACTGGAGCCTGGGCGCGGGATCCCCGAACTACTACTGGGTCGTGATGTACCTTCATGGGCTCAACACCGGCCTCGTCGGTCTCGCCGCGCTGGTCGCCTGCGACTTTTTCGAGATCCCCTCGGTCCACGTCCGACGGGGGATCCTGGTGGGCGTGCTGATCGCCGGTCTCCTCTCGCCGCTGGGCGCGCTGGTCAACACCTCGGCTCCGTGGACGAACGTCGGGCTCTGGATCCAGATCATCGCTTTCCTCGCGCTCGACGAGATCGTGATCCTGTTCCTCTGGGGCATGCTCTCCGTCTGGCGGGACGGCGCGCCGCGGAGCCGAACGTTCCCGTTCGTGACCGCGATGCTGACGGGGGCCGTCATGCTGGTGGCGGCGCTGATGGGTCACCTCGCCGGCGTGATCCTCGGGTTCGGGAACAACCCGACCCTTCTCGGGCAGTATGCCTCCCAAGAGATGGGGATGTCTTTGGACGACTGGGCGGCGGCGCTCATCGGGGCGCACTCGTACCTCATGATCACCGCGGTGCCGGCCGGATTGATGTCGCTCCTTGCGGTCCGCTTCGGGTACTACCGTCTCAAAGGCCGGACGAAGCTGCTCGCCCAGGCCGGGTTCGTGCTGGTCGGCCTCGATCTCGTCCTGCAGACCGGCATGGCGCTCCTCCTCGGGTTCACCAGCTGGCCGGGCAACCTGCCCCCCCAGGTCACCTCACTGCCCGGCGTCCCGACCTTCCTCGCCCTGAACGACGCGACGAACTTCCTCTTCCTGATCCTGGGCGGCCTCTTCCTGCTCGGCGCACTCGTGATCGGTTCGGCGCGGCCGAAGGGCGAGCCACGCCCGATCGGACTCCCGCTGCGCTTCCTGCCCCTCGGGATGCTGATCGTCTTCACGGTCTTGACCGCCCTCACCGAACCCACCAACGGGACGGCCATCGGGACCCCTTCCCAGGCGTGGCTCCGCCTGTTCGTTGCGTTCTACCTCACGATGCTGGTGTTCCTGATGGTCCTCCTCGTGGAGCGGCTGCTCGGGATGCGGCAGCAGCTGCGGATCGGGTGGATGGCCACGGGTGGCTCGCTCGCCACCTTCGCGGGCGTGCTGCTGTACCTCTCGGCCGGTCTCGTGGCGGGAGGGTACGTGGCCGCGGCCGGCCTCCTGGTCCTCGGCGTCTCGTTCGTCACGACCACGTGGTGGGGGCTCTACGACGGCGTCATCCGGCGCGCCGGGGCGCCGGTTGCGGATACCTGACGGGAACGGCGCCGGTGAGTCGCCGGAAATCGCGCGGGCCCGAGGGCTCTCGGAAAAGGCGGGACGGAAGCTCGGATCGCTAGCGGCAGCGTCGGCCGGTCGACCGCACGCGTGGGACAGACACGCCGCCGGCGAATTCCTGGCGAGCGAGCGTCTCCGCGGGCGGCGAAGCGGCTCCGCCATCCAAGAAGTGGGACCTCCGGCGGGACAAGGGTGTATCTAGGGGCCGGGTGGCCCTAGCGCCCGAAGGTCGTCGGGGCCGATGGCTCCGGCGACGCGGAGGAAACGGGCGTGAACGGCTCGCGCGACCCGCCCCGGCTCGGCGTCGGCAAGACCTCGGCCGCCCTGATCGTGCTCCTCGCCGCCATCCTCATCTCGCTGTCGTTCTCCGGGATGGCGGCCGCGACGACCGGCACTCCACCGCCGACGTCCGCTCCGGCGCTTTCCGTCGGTTTCCCGACGCCGATCCGGCACGTCTTCGTGATCGTGATGGAGAACAAGCCGGTCTCGGCCATCTATGGGCCGATGCCGTACGAGACGAGCCTCGCGAAGACGTATGCCTGGGGAGGCATCGGCGCCCCGAACCACCCCGGCTACTATGCGCTCTGCCACCCGTCCGCGCCGAACTACCTCGGTCTCACCTCGGGGCAGACGCTCCAGTGCGGTTCGGACGCCCACCACGTCTACGGGGTCAGCAACATCGGCGAATCGCTCCAGCGCGCGGGGCTCTCCTGGATCGCGTACGAGGAGAGCGCTCAGATCCCGTGCCAGGCGACGAGCAGCGGACTCTACCACCAGGAGCACAACCCGTTCTCGTACTACTCCGATCTCGGGGGCTCCCGGGTGGGCTCCGTCTGCGAGACGCACGTAGTGCCGATCGCGAGCCTGGTCCAGGATTACCCCTATGCGAAGACCCCGCCCGCCTTCACGTTCATCATTCCGAACATCCTGGATGACGGGCACTCCTCCTCCGCAGCGTACGGAGACCAATGGCTCTCGACGTTCGTACCGAAGCTGATCTCCGCCGGCTGGTTCTCGAGCTCGGTCATCTTCGTCGTCTACGACGAGGCGACCGGCACCGGCTCCTCGGCCGGCTATGCCGGCCTTACCGGCGGCCCGGTCTACATGGTCGCGATCAGCCCCTATACCCTGGGAGTCGGGGCCTACAGTGCCGACGCGTCCCACTACGACCTGCTGAGCACGGTCGAGTGGCTCCTCGGCCTACCGGGGACGGGCACCGGCCACGACTCCACGGCCTCGTTCCCCGCGATGGAAGCGATGTTCAAGCCGTGAACCGGGGCGGCCGACGGGCCCCGTGACGCCGCTCGCGCAGCCGTGGTCCGGTCGGCGTTCAGTCCCACCACCAGGATCGGAATGGAGAGAGGTCCGAGGGCCGCTTCCGCGCGCTCGCGAGGGCCTTCACCAGCGGCCGATGGTGCGGGTCGCACACCTCGTACGCGACGTCCACGATCTCCACCGAGCAGGCGACCCGACCGCACGCGTGCGCGCGGTCCGACCGTGGAGCGTAGTCGCACGTTTCGACCGCCCCGATCGGAGGAAAACGGGGAGCGACCCGTACTCCGAGCTCGCGCAACCACGCTTCGATGCCCCGGGGGCCCTCCTCCCGGGCGACCACGTCGCGATGCATCTCGCAGAGGTGGCCGACGACGAACTGCCATTCGATGCGCCACGCTCCGATCGCGTTGCACGGTGCGTGACGGCTCCCGGTAGCATATGAGCAGCGGTACTTCCGGAGACGGAGAGGGCCCGGATCTCGTTCGATCCGCGCCGCTTGCACCACGACGACCGCCCGCTGGGGCCGAACGGCGTGGGGAACACGATCCACTCCGGTCTCGGATAGCCGGAACCTCCGTCGGAACGGCGGCACTCCTCGCACATCGTTCACCCCGGGACGACGCCGGTGAGCGGGACCTTGTGGAGCGCGAACATGAGCGCGGCCGGGGTCTCCGCCTCCCGCGCCTGACGTATATCACCATTTTGCTTGAGACGAATTTGCCGACCCGGAAAATGGCGGAGTTGAGGGGGGGCGGCCGCCGAGTTCCCGGCTCCCGAGGATGAGCGGGGGCATCGATTGCCCTGCACGCGACCCACCGCCCTGAGGGTACCTCACCGTGCGCTCCGGGAGAGGGGGCGGTACCGAGCGACGCAGGTGCCCGGCCCCGCTCCCGCTGTCTCGCGCGGACCGCGGCGGACGAATGCTGCGGCGGGGTGCCTAGACTGCATCTTTCGGAAGCCTCTTCACACAGGTCGAGTACCACGCGCTGCACGAGGGGTCCGCCGGTCTCCGGCGTTCGACCTGGCTGGCTTGCCCGCGAGGGCGACCGGACCGTTGGGCTGGCGTGCGGGGGGAGCATGCCGACCGGGCTGTTCAGGACGCGGAGAGTATCGAGGGCGACCGTAGTGGGAACGATGTTGATCTTGGCGACGGCAGGACTGCTGTTCCCGTTGCTCTCTGGGGGGGCTGCCGCCCAACCGATGAGCACGTCGAACGGGGTCATGTGCCAGAGCGCCGGCACCACGGGGTTGACCGCTAAGGTCATCGCCCACTCGAACGAGAAGATCCAGGGAACGATCAATGCGAGCGGCTGTGACGTCGGCGTGTACGTCGGACCCGGGGCCTCGCACGTGCTGATCACGGGAGTCACCGTGCGGTATGCGAACGACCACGGGATCTTCGTGCAGAACACCTGGGGGGTCACGATCCAGTACAGCCTGATCGCCCACAACGGGATCGCATCGCACAAGTGCGGGACGATGCCGTGCATCCTCGAGGACAAGGCGATCCAGCTTACCGGAGCGACCCACGTGATCGTCCGGGACAACAGCGTACAGTACAACATGGCGGACGGCGGGATCGGAATCTCGGACGACGGTCCCCTCGACCCGGCGGCCCTCGCCCCGGGCGTGCTGCACAACTCGACCGACAACGTGGTCACGGGGAACCGGGTCATCGACAACGCCTTCGGTTGCGGGATCGTCGTGGCCGCCTACAACCCGGGCGCCGGGGTCGGGAACAACATCGTGCGGGGGAACCTCGTCGTCGGCAACACGCCGGGGATGGGCCCGTTCGTGGGCGGCATCGTCGTGGCCGCCGACACTCCCAACACCGTCGCGTGGGACAATCTCGTCGCCCACAACACGATCTACGAGAGCATCATCCCCGGCATCGTCCTCCACAGCAACGCTCCGGGCGACCGGGTCTGGAATAACACGCTCCGCTCGAACGCGATCGCAAAGAACGGCTTTGAGGGACCTCCGAACGACCCGACCGTTCCGACGGGCATCGAGGTCGTCGCCGAGGCTGCGCCGGGCGAGCCCAACGCACCGGTCCTGCTGAACACGACCGTCTCGTACGACACGATCTCGGCGGATTCGATCGGAGTCTGGCTCTGCGACGCGTCCAACACTCAGATCTTCGGGCTGCAGGGGCACGTGGGGGTTTCGGTCCGGACCTGCTGAGCTCCGAACCGCCGGTCGGAACGGCGGGGTCCGCCTGGGGAAAAGCCCTCGGCGCCCCACCCTCCCGCGAACGCGGGAGGGTTCAACCTCTTCCCTGCCTTTCTTTCAACCGAACAGTTCCCGAGCACCCCACGTGGTCCCACGCTCTCGATCGGCGGTCGGGGAGGCCGACCCGGACCGAGTGAGGGGTCCTGCCCAGAGCCGGGGTCGGTCGTCTTCCGTGCTAGTCGCGCCGGCGGACCGGCCGCAGCGCCGCCCGGATGAGGTCGGTCGGGGTCACGATACCGACGAGCTTGCGCCCCTCCACGACCGGCAGACGGCTCAACCCGTGTTCGGCCATGACCTCCATCGCGAGCTCCAGCGAAGCGTCGGCCCCGACGACGAACGGAGGGCGCGCCATCGCCTCGCGCACCGCCGCCTCTTCGAGCGCGCGCTTCAGCCGGGCCAGGAGGTCCGCGGGCTGCCGATCCATCCCGATCATCAGGATATCGAGGAGGCTCGTCACATCGGGCAGGTTCACCGGGATGGCGAGGCTTCGAGCGAGGTCCTTCTGGCTCAGGACCCCCACGATCTCACCGGACGTCTCGATCACCGGGAGCCCGGTCACGTCATGGATCCGCATCAGGACGAGCGCATCGAAGAGGGTCGCGTCGGGGCCGATGGTCACGGGCTCCCGGCTCATGACGTCGGCCACGGGAACGTTGTAGGCCAGCGGGATCTGCGGGAGAGATATCGTGGGTCGTCGGGCCGGCCCGGTCGAATGGGCCGGGCGCAGCAGGGCCGTCGCGCGCGCGGACATGGATCACTCAGCGACCCCCCAGGATTTGGACCGCTCGTCGAGCGGAATTGACCGTCCTCGGCTCCCGCGGCCGAACTCACCGAACGGGCGGCCGTCGCGACAGACCGAAACGGGCCCCGCGGTCTGGCTCACCTCGACGGAGCCTGGAACACCGCGAGGTCGTGCCGCCAGCCCGAACGCAGGAAGCGTCGGACGAGGCCGAGCTCGGTCAGCGAGTCCCGGATCTCCGCGCGTCGGAAGATCTCCGAATAGCCGAACGTGCCGCCCGG
>JAKAVH010000180.1 GCA_021827545.1 Thermoplasmata archaeon | reverse complement strand
ATTGCTGGTTCCCAGATCGATTCCGATGATCTTCGCCATGGTGCGAGGTCCTGCCGTCGCCCGCCTCGAGGGGGGCGCCGGCCCATACTCTGCATAAGTAAGAAAGCACTCATATAAAAACTAATCCGTTGGCCGCCGCCGAAGACGGGGGACGACGCGCGCGAGGCGCCGTTTCGAGTGGGCGGCGCGCTCCGGGTCGGGCCGCGGCCTTTCGCGAACCGGGGATCCTTGAGAGGAGGTCAAGGAATCGCCGGCCAACGGGCTCCTGGGCCGCCGACGCACCGAGTCGCGACCTTTCCCCGAAGGACATCCTGCGTTCCGGGGGGGCCCACCGCTCTTCTTGGAGTGCACCTCCCACCGAGACCGAGCTCGACGTCAGGGAAGGTCGAGGGCCACCCGTGGTTCCGGACCGACGCGAGTGTGGGGTCCGTGGCGGGCCGCCGGGGTTCTCCGGGGAGCCTACTTTTGAGGCACGCCGACCTGTCGCTCGTCCGCCGTGTCGTCCCACCCCTCCGCGCGCTCGGCCGCCCGGCCTCCCCTACCGAAAGCGGTCCTGTTCGACATGGACGACACGATCTTCGACCATGCGCTGACGTGCCGGGACGCGCTCCGGGCGGTCCGGGCCGCCCACCCGTACTTCCGAAGGATCACGCTGGATACGATGTGGACCGAGTACTCCCGGCTGCTCGAGGAGGAGCACCCCGCGATCCTGGCGGGAACGGTCGGCCCGGACGTCGTCCGCGCGGAACGGTTCCGGCGGCTCGCGGCCCGATGCGGCCGGACCCTCAGCGACCGCGAGGCGGCGAGACTGTCCCGCGCCTACCGGCGACAGTATCAGGCGAAGCGTCGCGGCATCCCCGGGGCGAAGCGCCTCCTCGAGCGTCTGCACGGACGCACGGTGATCGGCATCGTCACCAACAACCAGGTCGGTGAGCAGGAGACCAAGCTCTCGTTCCTCGGGATCCGGCCCCTGGTCGACTTCATGGTCGTCTCGGAGGGCGTGGGCGTGGCGAAACCGGACCCGCGGATTTTCCGGATCGCTCTCGACCGTGCCGCCGCCGAGCCCGCGCAGACGGTGATGGTCGGAGACTCCTGGTTCAGCGACGTGGTCGGCGCCCGGTCCGCGGGAATCCGCCCGGTGTGGTTCAACCGGTTTCACCGTCCCCGACCCCAGCCGATCCCGGTCGCCCAGGTGGATTCGTTCCGCGCATCGAGACGGGTCGAATCGGCGCTGGCCGGGAACGCCGGCGAGCCTCGCGGCCCCACCCGCTGACGCGACCAGGTGGCGAGTTATATCGCACCGCGGGTTCGGCGCTCGATGTCCGGTACCGGGTCCAGCTGGACGCCCCTCGCCCGGCGGGTCCTTCCCGCGATGCGGGCGTGGAGGACGGCGATCCATCAGGAGCCCGAGCTCTCGCTCGGCGAAGTGAAGACGCGCGAGAAGATCGTCGCCGCGCTCCGGGAGCTGGGGATCCCGTACCAAACCTTCGACGACTTTCCGGGCGTCGTCGGATTCATCGACGCCGACCGGCCCGGGCCCGTGGTCGCCCTGCGCGCCGACATGGACGGACTCCCCGTCACGGAGGAGACCGGTCTCCCGTTCGCCTCGAGCTTCCCCGGTCGGATGCACGCGTGCGGCCACGACGTGCACATGGCGTGTCTGCTCGGGGCGGCGGCGATGCTGACGCGCGAACCCCGGCCGAGGGGGGGCCCGATCCGGCTCCTCTTCCAGCCCGCCGAGGAGGAGGGCCGCGTCGGCGGCGCCGAGCCGTTGATCGCCCGGGGATGCCTCGACCGTCCGAAGGTCGCCTACGTGGTCGGCCAGCACGTCGACCCGAGCCTCCCGCTGGGTCGCGTCGGCTGGCGGGCGGGACCGTTCATGGCGGCCGCCGACCACTTCCGCGTCGTTGTCCGAGGTCGCGGCGGCCACGCAGCGACCCCCCATCAGGGGCCCGACGCGATCGTCATCGCGAGCGAGGTCGTCACGGGCCTGCAGGCGCTCGTGAGTCGGGTGCGCGACCCGCTCGACCCGGTCGTCGTGAGCGTCGGCTCGATCCACGGCGGCACGCGCAACAACATCCTGCCGGACGAGGTCGTGCTCGAGGGCACGGTCCGCACCCTGCGGGCGTCGACCCGCGACCTCCTCGAACGTGCGTTCCGGCGACGCGTCCGGGCGATCGCGGCGAGCCTTGGCGCCCGCGTCCGGATATCGTACCACCGAGGATACCCGCCGCTCGTCAACGACCCGGCCGCGACCCGCGTCGTCGCGAGCGCGCTCGCGATCGAGCTCGGGAGCCGCAACGTGGTCGAGGTCGAGCACCCGCTCATGGGGGCCGAGGATTTCTCGCGCTACCTCGAACGCGTGCCGGGAACGTTCCTCCGGCTGGGCGTCGGAATCCCGGGACGGCCCGCAAGCCTCCACAGCTCGACGTTCGCGCCCGATGAGCGGGCGCTCGTCCTCGGAGCCGCGACGCTCGCCGCGGCCGCGGACGGCCTCCAGCGGGGCCCCCCGTGAACGTCGGGCGGATTCGGTCGGAGTTCCCGGCACTCTCGAAGGCCACCGGGGAGCGCCCGCCGGCCTACCTCGACTCGGCCTGCATGTCGCTCGTCCCGCGCCCCGTGTTGGACGCGATGACGGAGTACTACCGCGACTACCCCGGGTGCGCCGGGCGCAGCCTTCACCGGTTCGCGGTCGAGGTCGGGCGGCGCTTCGAGGAAAGCCGGGAAACGTTCGCCCGCTTCCTCGGCCGCTCGGACCCGCGGGCCACGGTGTTCGTCCGCAACGCCACGGAAGCGATCAACCTCGTCGGCGAGGGGCTCGCCTGGCGTCGTGGGGACCGGGTGCTGATCTCCGACCGCGAGCACAACTCGAACCTCATCGTCTGGCAGCGGCTCGTCCGGGAGCGCGGGATCCGCCTCGAGATCCTCCGGCTGCCGGACGACGGTTCGTTCGACGGCGAGGAGCTCGACCGTCACCTCGCCCGGGGCGTCCGCCTCGTAAGTCTCTTCCATACGTCGAACCTCGACGGCCGATCCTTGCCGGTCCGCGAGATCACCGAACGGGGGCACGATGCGGGAGCCCTCGTGCTGTTCGACGGGTGCCAGGCGGCCCCCCATTCGAAGATCGACCTCGACCGGGCGGGGGTCGACTTCTACGCGGTCTCGGCCCACAAGATGCTCGGGCCGACCGGCACCGGCGTTCTTTCGGGCGCCCCCGGCGCCCTCGACACGCTTCGGCCGCTCCTCGTCGGTGGGGAGACCGTCGTCCGCAGCGACCTCTCGAGCCACGAGCTTCGCGACGCGCCGTACCGGTTCGAGGCGGGTCTGCAGAACTACGCCGGGGCGATCGGAGCGAAAGCCGCCCTCGACTACCTCGACCGGGTCGGCGTCGACGCCGTTCGCGCCCAGGAGCTCCGCCTCAACCGTCGGGTCACCGCGGCGTTCGAGGACGAGCGTCGCCTCGAGCTCCTCGGCCCCCGGGACCCCGCGGCCCGTCCGAGCATCTTCGCGTTCGCGCTTCAGGGCATCGACCCGGCCGACGCGGCGCTCTTCCTCGACGAGGGCCACGGGGTGATGGTCCGCTCGGGGATGCATTGCGTCCATTCCTTCTACGCGGAACGGGGGCTCTCGGGCAGCGTCCGTGCGTCGTTCTACCTCTACAACGACACCTCGGACGCCGACCGGCTCGTCGCCGGCCTCGCCGAGCTCCTCGAACGGGTCCCCGGCCGGTCGGTCAGCGGTACATCGGCTGCGACGACGGCGCCGTCGCCTCGCCGTGCGGCCGTTCGGCCGCGTGCCGCTGGATCGAAAGGAGCTGCTGCTCGATCCGCTCGGCCTCCGCGTACAGCGGGACCGGGTCGAGCGGCGTCCGCAACAGGATCCGGTTGATCGTTTCGATCACCTTCGCCGCGGCGCGGGCGTCCGGATAGTCCGACTGCGCCTCGGCGAGGAACGTGAGGACATCAAACCCTCGCCGGCGGCCCTCGTTGAGCAGGACCCCGGCGATCCCCGTGATGACCCCTTCGGTGAACGGGATCATGTTCGGCTCGATGTAGAGCTCGCGCGCTTTGCGCGTGCTCGCGACACCGTAGACCTTCACGTCGTTGAGCCGGGGCGGACGGGCCGTCTTTCCCGGATGCGGCGCCGCCTCCACGACGAGTCCTTCCGGGGAGACCAGCAGCGAGCAACGCTGCTCCTGGACCCAGTCGAGGATGGCCGTGGCGAGCGGATGAATGACCGTCGGCGCGGGGTGGAACTCCGAGACGAAAGCGACGATCTTGTCGGCACCGCGGCCCGCACGGTCGGCGGGAGGCCGACCGGCGTAGATCCGCACGGGGTGCTGCGGGTTGCCGTTCCGCACGAGCGAGACCGTCGGGAAGGCGGCCGACTCCACGATCCCGATCTGCTCCATCTCGAGCGTGTCGATAAGGTAGTTCGCGACGATCGAGCTCACCAGGCCTACCGACGGGAACCCGTCGATGACGATCGCGCCCTCGACGTCGACCCGCTTGATCTCGTAGATCCGCACGGAGTCCGAACTGTTCGCCATGGCCTAGAGGGACCTCTCGACGATCTGTCCGAGCTCCTTCGAGATCAGGTCGACCAGGTCCCTCGTCATCGCGCGGCGCACGTCGGGCGGAAGGGCGGAGAGGCCGAGACGGGCCGTCGCCGTGCCCACCCGCACGAGCGCGGCGTACTCCATCGCGCGGGCCTCGAGCAGGTCGCGGACCGCGTCCTTGAGGTCCTGGGAGAGCTTCGGGTCCTCCTTGAGCGTCTTCTCGAGGTGGTGACGGATCTCGTCCTTGACGATGTCACGGGTCGCCTCCCGGACGAGCTCTTCGGGGCGAAGCAGGTCGCGGGTGCTCTTCAAGAGCATGTCGATCGGTTCCCCGGACGACGACCCTTCCGCCATGGGGCGTGCGAACCGACCCAATCGCATAAGCGTTTGGCTCGTGGGGCGGCGCGGCGCCCCGCCCTCCGGCCGCGGCCGACACGCGCCGGCGTCGAACTTCGGCGGACCGGCGCGGCCGCGCGCCCGGGGTCGGGCCGGGCGTCGACCGGTCGGGAGAAGGACTTATCCTGCGTCCGCTCTCGCCCGACCGGCGTGGGCCGGTAGATCAGCGGAAGATCGCTACCTTGGCAAGGTAGAGGTCGCGAGTTCAAAGGGCCGGGGACCCCGTCGGGCCCCGGCCGGGGAATCTCGCCCGGTCCACTCCTCCGGGGTCGGGACGGGGCCGTCTTCGGCAGATGTCGACCGTCCCCACCGACACGAAGGGCATCGATTTATACCGGCCGTCTCCTCGCGGGCCTCCGTGGAGGCCGAGATCCGGGAGAAGATCGCCGGTGAGGTCGTGCTATCGCCGCACCCCGGCCGTACTCTACGGAAGTGGCGGGAGGATTTCGGCATCTCGCAACGGGACCTCGCGAAGCATCTCGAGACCGTCCCCTCCGTGATCAGCGACTACGAAGCCGAGCGGCGCGCGAGCCCGGGCGCGGGGTTCATCCGTCGGTACGTCGAGGGGCTCCTCTCGCTCGACGCGGCGACGGGAAGTCGGGTCGGCCAGCGGCTCGGATTCCCTCCGCACTCCGAGGGGATCCTCGGCATGCGCGAGTTCGCGGTCGCGATCCCCTTGCGGGCGCTCGCCGATCGCCTGGACGCCCGGCCCGTCAGCCGCGTCGACCTTCACCGGGACATCCACGGCTTCACGATCCTCGACGCGCCCCGGGCGATCCTCGCGATCGACTCCTCGCGGTTCGTGGAGGTCTACGGCTGGACGACCCAGCGCGCGCTCGTCTTCGCCAACGTGAAGTACGGGCGTTCGCCGATGGTCGCGATCCGCGCCCACCCTCTCAAGCCGGCCGCCGTGATCTTCTGCGCGCCCGGCCGCATCGATCCGCTCGCCGTCCGGCTGAGCGAGGTCGAGAACATCCCCCTCCTCACGACCGTGCTTTCCGCACCGGCGGTGCTCGAGAAGCTCGAGGAGCTCTAGCGGTCCAGGAGGAAGAACATGAAGGCAGGCATCGTGAGCTACGGCGCGTACGTTCCGCGGTACCGGATCACGCCGCGCGAGATCGGCCAGGTGTGGGGCACGGACGGCGACGCGATGGGACAGGGGCTGAACGTCTTCCGAAAGAGCGTCCCGTCCCCGGACGAGGACACGATCACGATCTCGACCGAGGCGCTTCGGACGGCCCTTGTTCGCGGGGCGATCGACCCCCAGCAGATCGGCGCGATCTACGTCGGGTCGGAGTCGCACCCGTACGCGGTGAAGCCGACCGCGACGGTCGTTGCTCAGGCGGTGGGCGCGACTCCGAACCTTACGGCCGCGGACTTCGAGTTCGCCTGCAAGGCCGGGACGGCGGCGATCCAGACCTGCCTTGGCCTCGTCGGAGCCGAGATGATCCGGTACGGGGTGGCGATCGGCACCGACACCTCCCAGGGAGCGCCGGGCGACGCGCTCGAGTACTCCGCGAGCGCGGGAGGAGCCGCGTTCGTCCTCGGCCGCGAACGGGTCATCTGCCGCGTGGAGCGCACGCTCTCCTACACCACCGACACGCCGGACTTCTGGCGCCGCGAGGGCCAGAAGTATCCGAGCCACGGCGGTCGGTTCACGGGGGAACCCGCCTACTTCCGCCACGTGACCGAGTGCGCGCACCGGATCATGGAGGCCTCGGGCACGAGCCCGAAGGACTACGCGCACGTCGTCTTCCACCAACCGAACGGCAAGTTCCCGCAGCGCGTGGGAAAGCAGCTCGGGTTTGGGGACGCCCAGATGCGCTACGGGCTCGTCACGCCGTTCATCGGGAACACCTACTCCGGCGCCGCGCTCATCGGGCTCGCGAACGTCCTCGACCGCGCCCGGCCGGGCGAGCGGATCCTCATGGTCGGCTACGGATCGGGCGCCGGGTCGGACGCGTTCGACCTCGAAACGACCGACGAGATCGAACGCTACGACCGGTCGTTCGGACGACCCGTCCAGTGGTACCTCGACCACGGCGTCGAGCTCTCGTACGCCGTGTACGCGAAGTTCCGCGGCAAGATCCGCATGGGAGGGGAGTGACGATGCGCGAGGTCGCCGTCCTCGGGATCGGGCAGACGAAGTTCGGCGAGCTCTGGGACCGCTCGTTCCGAGAGATCGGGATCGAGGCCGGCCTGGAAGCCCTCGTGGACGCGAAGCTCTCCTCGGCGGACCTCGGCGCGCTGTACCTCGGCAACATGGCGTCCGGTACGCTGCTCGACCAGGAACACATCGCGCCGCTGATCCTCGACTACGCGGGACTCGCGGGCCGCCATCTCCCCGCGATGCGGGTCGAGGGCGGCGGAGCGTCCGGCGCGCTCGCCCTGCACCAGGGGTACCTCGCGGTCGCGAGCGGCCTGTACGACTTCGTCGTCGTCGGCGGCGCGGAGAAGCTCACCGACGTGCCGGATTCGGCGGCCGCGGGGATCACGAGCTCGGCGGCGGACCACGAGTGGGAGGTCGTGTTCGGCGCCACCCTGCCGGGGCTCTGGGCGCTCATCGCTCGCCGGCACATGCACCTCTTCGGCACCACCCGCGAGGACCTCGCGCGCGTCGCGGTACACGACCACGAGATGGGGTCGAGGAACCCGAACGCCCACTACCGCAATCGGATCTCGCTCGAACAGGTTGTCGGGGCGAGCCCGGTCGCGGAGCCGCTC
>JAKAVH010000246.1 GCA_021827545.1 Thermoplasmata archaeon | reverse complement strand
CGATCTGCGGTCGCGATGCCGAGATGGACCAGGATGAAGGGAGTATCGAGACGGCTCTCCACCACCACCGCCCCAAGCAGGGCCTCGGTGATGACGAGCGCGAGGGCCGCGAGGGACATGCGCATCAGCGCCCGACGGCCGCGTTCGTACGCCACCCCGAGGAGGGCGAGGACGAGCGTGGAAAGGGAGAGGAAGAACGCCCCGAGTCGGTGGCCCCACTCGAGCGCGACCCCGCCCTGGAGCGCCGGGAAGAAGTTCCCGTTCCCGAAACACGACGGCCAGTCCGGGCAGGCGAGCCCGTTGTCGCTCGCCATCACGTTCCCGCCGAGGATGATCGTCAGGTAGCAGAGGAGACAGGCGATGACCGCGGCGAAGCGGAAGAGGTCGTGACCCCGCACGGCACCTCCTACGACGCCTCGGGAGGGCTCGCGGTCGGCAGCGGGGTCGGCAGGCGCGTCGGGCTCGGCGCGACGGGCCCGGTCATCTTCACCGCGAGCTCCTCTCCCCACGGATCGTCCGCCGTCACCGGGGTGCCCGCGACGTAGCTGTAGATCATGTTGAAGGCGAAGACGAGCTGGCCGATCCCGAGGATGAAGGCGCCGAGGGTCGAGAGGAAGTTGAGCGCCTGGAAATTCCCGGTCCAGAGATAGGTGTAGACGCGCCGGGGCATCCCTTCCGCTCCCAGGATATACATCGGGAAGAGCAGGAGGTTGACGCCGACGTAGGTGAGCAGGAAGTGCGCCTGACCGAGGCGCTGGCTGTACCAGCGGCGGGTCAGGATCGGGAAGTAGAAGTAGATGCCCGCGAAGATCGCCATCAGGGTGCCCCCGAGCAGGATGTAGTGGAAGTGCGCCACGACGAAGTAGGTGCCGTGGTAGAGGTAGTCGACCGGGATCGAGGCGAGCATGACCCCCGACAGACCACCGATGACGAAGCCGGTGATGAACGCGACGCAGAACCACATCGGGACGGCCATCCAGATCCGGCCGCCCCAGAGGGTGGCGATCCAGTTGAACGTCTTGACCGCCGACGGGACCGCGATCGCCATCGTCGCCAGCATGAAGACGAAGCGGATGTTGGTCCCGATCCCCGTGACGAACATGTGGTGCTCCCAGACCGCAAAGGAGAGCACCGCGAACGCGCCGAGCGCCACGGCCATCGCGCCGTACCCGAAGATGTCCTTGCGGGCGAGCTTCGGAAGGATCGTCGAGATGATGCCGAAGGCCGGCAGCACCATGATGTAGACCTCGGGGTGCGCGAAGAACCAGAAGACGTTCTGATAGAGGAGCGCGCCGCCGAGCGGCGTCCCGTTGGCCGACGCGAGGAGATGGGTCCCGAAGTTCCGGTCGGAGAGGACCATCGTGAGTCCGATCGATAGCGACGGGAGCGCGAAGATCAGGAGCACCGAGTTGATGAGGATCGACCAGACGAAGAGGGGCATGTTCCAGTAGTGCACGCCCGGCGCCCGGTGCTTCAGGATCGTGACCAGGAAGTTCACGGCGCCGAGCATCGAGGAGACGGTCAGGATGTGGAGCCCTAGGATCCAGAGGTCGATGCCGTACCCCGGAGCTTGGACCGAGAGCGGGACGTAGCCGGTCCAGCCGGCGTTCGCGTTCGACAGGATGAGGATGATGCCCGCGGGCGGGATCAGCCAGAACGCGATCGCGTTGATCCTCGGGAGGGCCATCTCCCGCGACCCGATCATCGACGGGATGAGGAGGTTGCCGAACCCCGCCAGGGTCGGCATGATGAACATGAAGATCATCAGCACCCCGTGCATCGTGAACAGCACGGAGTAGACCTCCGGCGTGATTCCGAGGGTCGTCTGGGGATCGAGTCCGAGCCCCTGGATGAACCCGAGGTCGGTGCGGATCAGGGTCGCGTAGATCCCGCCGATGAAGAAGAACACGATGCCGGTCGTGATGTACATCAGACCGATCAGCCGGTGGTCGGACGTGAAGAGCCACTTCTTCACCGTCCGGACCGTCCACTCGCCGTGGTAGCTCAGGGCCCAGAGGAAGAATGCCGCCACGGCGGCGATGATCCCGATGACGGCCACCGGGGTCGAGAAGTCGGTCATCTTCCCGTCCTCGCGCTCACGCGATAAGTCCCCCTAGTATGTACGCGATCGCGGCCGCCGCGAGGACGACCACGAGTACCTTGAGGAACCGGGCCTGGGCCCGGACCGTCACCGGGCCCGGGTCCTTCGGACGGAACCGGCGGCCGAACGGCCACACCCGGTAGACCCGATCCACCAGGTGAACGACCAGGGCGCCCATCAGGAAGATCAGGGCGACGGAGAGTCCGAACGACTCCTCCGCGCCGGGGCTCGTGAGCGGTCCGAGACGGATCGCGTAGACGATGAGCACCGCGATCCCGAGCAGCATCAGGACCTGGACCGCGGTGTAGAGGTCGGCGACCCGGTTGCGCAGGCGGGTCAGGTCGCGCTCGTCGGGGGCCGTCTCACTCAAAGAACTCGAGCCTCCGCTGGTTCGCTCCGCGGTACCGGTCCACGCGGTAGAGGATGCCGGCCATGAACAGGAAGGAGAGGAACGCGACGATCCCACCGATGCCGACCGCGACGAGGTAGAGAAAGCTGCCCGAGAGCAGCCCGAGGACCCCGTAGACGACCGTGGCGCTGCCGACCGTCCCGAAGACCAGGAAGACCGCAAGGATCGCCCAGAGCGTCCCCGTGCTCCAGCGGGGGGTCTCGGGCGCGCCGCTACTCACGGGCGCCCACCTCGGTCGTCCCGACCGGGGCCGCCGGCGCGGGCCGTCCGCTCGGGAAGGGCCCCGCGAACGGCTCCGCCCGGGAGGCGAGCCGCCGCCGGTAGCTCTGGCGGTACCTCCAGTGGAAGAGTCCGATCACGACCGCGTTCACGAGGAAGATCGGCCCGATCGTCGTCGCGACCTGCATCGGGGCGATCTGGACTCCGGGCGTCTCTCCGCCCCAGACGGTCATCAGGACGAAGAACCCGAGGAGGGACGTCGCGATCCAGATGAAGAACGGACGGTCGCGCGGATGCGTCCGCTTCGACCGGTCGAGGAACGGCAGGAGGAGGACGTAGACGAGGAGCACGTTGGTGACCGCGACCGCGATCACGGGCGTCACGCCGGTGAAGTCGACGAGCTTGAACAGCCAGAGGAAGTACCAGTCGGGCTCGGTCACGATCCCCGCGGCGGCGACGTTCCCCGCGTAGGCCGTGAGCTGCCAGGGCCAGAGGGCCGCGATCCCGAAGAGCACCCCGACGTAGAGCAAGCCCCACTTCGTGATGTAGAAGAAGATGTGGGGCATGAACGGGACGTGCTTCTTGTCCTCCTTCTCGGTGAACCGACGGCGCTGGAGCGGGTCCGACGTCGCGGGCGGGGCGATCCCGTGCGACTCGAACAGCGCGATGTGGGCGTACAGGAGCGCGGCGAGCGCGACGGGGATCAGCAGCACGTGCGCGTCGAACATCCGGGAGAGGAGCCCCTGGGAGGTTCCGTCGGCGAGAATGAACGGCCCGATGAGCGGACCGACCGTCGGCAGTCGGAGCGCGAGGACGATGCCGACGTTCGTCGCGTTCAGCGAGAGCTGGGTGTACGGTAGGAGATATCCGGTGAACCCCATCCCGAGCGTCGCGAGGAGAAGGAGGGTGCCGACCATCCAGGAGAACTCGCGCGGCGCCTTGTAGACGCCGACGTAGTAGCCCCGGAAAAAGTGGAGGAACATCAGGAAGATCATCGCGTAGGCGCCGTAGAGGTGGGTCGAGAGCAGCAGCGAACCCATCGGCACCGAGTTGATGATGTAGTACGTGGAGCACCACGCGGCGGGGGCGACGGAGAACGCTCCGGCCGTCTGTCCGCACGCGGTGAGGGTCGGGGCGGTGCTCGGCTGGTAGTAGAGGAGAAGGAGCGCGCCCGAGATGACCTGATAGAGGAAGGCGTTCACGACGAAGGCGCCGGTCCAGTACGACGGCTTGAACGTGAAGTCCGGCTGGGGGCGGAGCGCCCACTTCTTCATCGAGGTCCGGTCCTCGACGAACCCCCAGATCTTGTTGAGGGACCGATTGTACCACCGCGCGAACGTCATCGTGGCCTCACGTCGGGAACGAGCAGAGGATGACGGGGGTCTCCTTCACGAGCTGGGACGTCGAGCCGACCCCGTAGTCGCCCTGCAGGGTGTTGAGATGGCCGTTCACCGGCGGGCCCTGCTCGCCGATGGCATAGATGTTCCCGCTCGCGTCGACATCGAGCGTCACCTGCGGCAGCGGCAGGACCGCGGGCCCGGTGAGGTTCGAGGCCGAGTTCGTGACGTCGTAGGTGGAACCGTGGCAGGAGCAGTGGATGTAGAACGAGAGCGTCGGATAGGTGTTGTTCGAGAACGTCTTCGGACAGGTTCCCGGTGGGTAGTAGGAGATCGCGGGCGCCGGGCAGCCGAGGTGCTGGCAGATCGCGCTGTACGCGACGATCGACTTGTGGGTCCCGACGCCGCCGGGGACGTTCTCTGCGCCGTTCGTCCCATCGGGCGTCCCGCTGGCCGGGAAGAGATTGAGCAGGAAGTTCGGCTCGTTGCGGAGCGGGTAGTTGAAGATCAGGTCGTTGGGGGTCCCGGCGTTGTATTCCGATTCGACCTTGGCGACCGTCAGCGGGCTCCCGTCGATGTCGATCAGCTGCACGCGAGGATAGCTCGAGATCCCGATCGTAGGGGGTTGGACGTACTGGATCACCCCACCGGCGAGCCCCCCGGCGCCGGCCCCCACGAGGCCGGCGACGGCGAGCAGCTTCAGCACGTTGCGCTTGGTCTCGTCGACGTCCCCGTCGTCGCCCCGGGCGGGAGCGACCCGACGGACCTGTCCGACGGGGAAGTCGAGCGGCAGCGATTGTCCCTGGGCAAACTGACAGGCCAGATCGCACCCCGGTCCGTGGGAGAAACTCATAGGGTCCTCCCCCGGGTGTCCGGCACCGAGTCGTCCACCTCGTCCGGCTCGGGGATCTGGGCGTCGCCGGGCAGCTCCGCGCGGTCGCTTCCGTAGTAGACGGCCCAGATGATCCCGATCCCCATCAGGATCACGAGGACCTCCGTGAGGGAGACGATCTGGTCGACCGACAGCGCGCTCATCGGGACCTCTCGAGGTCGGCGGGTACGATCGGAGTCGTCATCGTCCACGTGGGCACCGGGGCCCCGCCGGCCCACGCGCCCTCGGGCGCAGGGGGCGGCGAGATCGTGGGCGGGCGGATCGCGGGCGGAGTGCGAACTACCGCCGGGATACCGCTCGTGCGGGTCGGCACGGGCTCCAGACCGAGAAGAGCCCCGCGGACGGTGAGCGGAGCGCCCGGGGGTGGGCTCGGAAGATCCGCCGCCTTGGTGAACTCCGCGAGGAGCTCCTGCTTCAACCGACCGGCCCGGCCGTACCAACGGCCGAACGTGCGCAGCGTCTCGCCACTGTCCCGGCCGAACAAGAGGAACGCGGCGGCCGCGAGGAGGATGATCCAGTCGACGTCCGAGAACAGCGCCATGGCCCTTTCACCTCACCCGGCGCCGAGCGCCGCCCGGGGCCTCGAGGTCCGATCCGCCCGCCGCTCCCACCGGCCCGCGAAGTAGGTGCCCCCGAAGTACAGCGCCACCATCGGCAGCGCGATCAACAGCATGGTGATCCCGGAGTTGTCCGGCGTGACGATCATCCCGAAGACGAGCGAGCCGAGCACCGCTCCGCGCCAGTGCCGGCGCCAGGCCTCCGCTCGGACGACCCCCAGCCGGGTAAGCGCGTAGATGAAGACCGGAAGCTCGAAGACGACCCCGAAGGCGAGCGAATAGACGAGCGCGAAGGTCACGAACGCCTGGACCCCGAGCACCGGCGCGAGCCCCATCGCGGCGACGTACCGGAAGAGCAGCCGGAACGTGAACGGCGTGAGGAAGAACAGGCCGATCGCGGTCCCGAGTACGAAGAGCGCGGTCGCCGGGATCCCGACCTGGCGCAAGAGGACTCGCTCGTTCCGGCGGAGCGCCGGGACGAGGAAGGTTCCGACCTCGTGCACGACCCAGGGCATGCCGACCATCGCCGTCAGGAGCAGAGCGACCTCCATCTGGACGACGATCGAATCGCCGACCCCGACGTTGAGCAGCGTCACCCCGGAGGGGAGCATCCAGCGCTCCATCGCGCGGAACACCTGGGCGGTGACGTTGTAGAACGGGCTCGGCCAGGGGATTGCGAACGGCAGCGTCGTCCCGAAGAACGGGAGCGAGATCGGTCTCAGCTCGAAGAAGAGCATCGAGCCGAAGAGCGGCCCGAGGACGAGGGCGAGGCGGACCAGCCGGTGTCGGACCTCCCCCAGGACCGAAAGGATCCGGTCGAGGTCGCCCATCAGTCACCCGGGCACCTCCGTCCCGGAGCCGCCCCCCGGCTCGGGTACCTCGCAGGGCCGCGTAGGAATAGGGTCTCGGACATGCCGATCGGGAACGGTCGGCGCTAGTGGGCCGGACCGGACGGTCCGGGCGCGGCGGGCGGGCTGGCCGCCTCGGCCTTCATCTCCCGCTCGACCTCGAGCCGTCCCTTCTTGAACTCCCCCACCGATCGTCCCAGACTGCGGGCCAGCTGGGGAATCTTGCTGGACCCGTAGAACAGGATCCCGGCCACCACGGCGATGATCAGCCAGTCATCGATGGAGTCGAACACCGTCTACCCCCGCGGGTCCACCCGACCTTGAACGATATGGCGTTCGTACAAGAGGACCGGACGCGTACGGTCTGTCCCAACCCCGGGCGGATAAAGGGCCCTACGCCGCCTCGACCAGGATCGTCTCGGTACCGGCGGCGACCGCCCGGTCGATCGCGACCTCGGCCAGGTGCGCGATGTGGCCGGTGCCCCGCTGGAGAAGGCGGGAGACGGACGCGCTCGGGCCGGACGACTTCGATCGGCGGCCGGCGCGCCCCGGCATGGGCCAGGTCTCCCCGAGGCGGACGCTCTGGTGGTAGACCTCGCACGCGCGATCGAGCGAGGGGTGCATGAGGGTCTCGACGACTGACTTCAGCTCGGCCTTGAGCTCGGGGAGCTGGGCCGAGAGCGCCTCGCGGGCCGGAGCGCCGAGCAGGGGGAGCTCGTCGTGGAGGCTCGCAAGCGCCTCGCCGAACAGCTCCGCGAGCTCGTCGAGAGCGTGGACGACCACGCGCCACTCGAGGAGCTGGCGCGGGTCGGGGCTCCCGATCCGACGGGCGAGCGACCAGTCCCGGCTCGCGAGGAAGAGCTGGCGCACGAGCAACGCGAGCACCTTGTTGGCCTCTTCCTCGAGCGTCGTGGGCCGCCCCCGATGCGCGCGGCGCCGGAGCACCTCCTCCATCTCTTCGAGGAAAGCCACGAGGATCATCTTCATGCGCTGGACGAGCTGGGGCAGCTCGTACTTCGACGGATCGATGAAGTTCTGCAGGACCATCCGGTTCGATTCCTGGGCGACGACGCTGACCCCGAGGAGTCCCCGAGCCGCCTGCAGGACCTCCTCGACGCGCTCGGGCGCGAGCGGGACGTCGGTCCGAACCTCGATCGCATCGTGGCCGACCCGGTACGCACCGACGATGAGCCGCTCGAGGACTCCGGGCGACTCGAACGCCCGCGCCTGTACGAGATACGGCGACGCCGCCGGGCTCGCCCCGGGGAGCGGCGCGGGCTTCAGATAAAGCGTGCCGTCATCGTTCTGGTCGAACACGATCAGGTCACCGGGCCGGAGGTTCATCGCCTCGGCCCACGGCTTCGGCAGCGTCACGGCGATGGAAGAGTGTCCGGCCTTCAGGACGCGTCGCTCTCGGTTCGGGGTTCCCCACGCCATTGCACTGTTCCCAACCTACTACGAGGTCCGTAGCTTATG
>JAKAVH010000208.1 GCA_021827545.1 Thermoplasmata archaeon | reverse complement strand
CGAAAAGAACGTTGTAGGTCGCTTTCGAGTTGAATGGAGGGTCTAGGTAAATCAGATCGATGCTTTCGTTAGGGAATACCGACGGGTCACGCAGGAACCCTAGGTTATCACCGAAGTATAGCATGTTCTTCGGCGGATCTGAGGTCGTCACTCGGTCCGCTGACAGCGGACTATCCGATAACAATATGCGCGTCGCCACACCGGCGAACGATGAAACGTGAGAGATGTCGCAACGGGAGTCCGCAACCCGCGAAGGGGAGAGAGGTCCCAGCGCATCCAAATCGAACGTACGCAGGTCGGATCGTGCGAGGACTCGAGAACATCACCTAACTACGCCCAAGCGCAAGTTGGTCCATCTTCGGACCGTTTCACCATATCACGACCCGGGCGGGCGTTCCCGTTGATTGTGAGTTCGTGCTCCCGCTCTTCGTTGAGCCGTTCCAAGCAGGCGACGTTGTTGATCTTAGCGAACTCGACCCTGAACCGCTTGTACGGTCCGTCCCTGAGAGCCCGGGGCACTTCCCGCGGCGTCTTGCCGTTGTCTTGGACCGTCCAGTTTCGGGAACGCAAGTCTTGGTAGTCGAGAAGCGTCAACTTCCACGGACCATTGATGATTTTCCCATACCTGAATTCCGACCGTGACTCCCGTTCCTCGTCCGACAATGGTTCGTTTCCTTCAGGAGTAGACGAATCGAACGAGGGATAGACACGACGAGGGTTCCCATTTGGAGGGTAAGATGCGAAGGCAGCTCCCTCGTCCAGCAGTACCTCGCCCGGAATACCAGCGTTGCTGACCCAAGTGAAAAGGCCTTTCCTGCGTGCAATCTTCGAAACTTCCGAGACCACCTCACGCCCGGCCTCCCTAGCCGAGGCGGATACGCGAGATAGGACCGAAATGTCGAAGAAGTGGATGTGGACCCCCCAGAACCGGGTGTCGTCTACCGACACGGAATGGTCGAAGAGCTGGATCGCCTCCTTTAGTGTTGGGGCGTTCCTAATCGCGCTCGGGTGGATGTGAAGAGAGTAGAGGGCACCCGGCGCCTGGCCAACCTTTCGCCACTGAGCCATCATGTCAGCGAATCTGAGGTTGAAGTCACTCTGCGACTGAGGGCTCAACCTGAAGCGAGTGCTAAGAGCGGGCACCGGGGGAGCAATGACTGAGGCAACGACCTTGGACGCCCCGGTCACGAGCTCTTTGATCCACTCTGCATAGAGAGTGCCTTCCTTCTCCATTCGCTCCCAGAAGGTTGACTCTCCCACGATTACCTTTCGACGCACCTTGCTCCAGTCGACTTCCATCGACTCTCTTCTGCCAGCCACGAGGCGGGCCTTTGCTACAGCATCCCCCGCGAAGCAACTATTGGCGAGTTTCTCCAGTCCCAGGGGAGTGGGGAAGTTCACGAGCTCTGGCGGGACATAACCTACAGTCGGATGGTTGGGAAGGATACGGTCAGGGTTTGATTGAGAGTTGGATTCCACGACATCAAACCGATGTTGGTTGAGTCGAGTCCGCATGGACTTCGCGCAGACTAGGTTTACCTCGAAAGGTAACCCGGGGTCGAGGAAGTGGCATCGGGCAATGCTCTCAGCGTCCTCCGGCGAGTTGAGCGCTGGGGCCAGCTTACCGATTTGGACCTGCTGGAACCTAGGGCTGAAGATCGCGCTGCCAACTAGACTCTGCTCGACCTCTCGGGTGACCACCAGCGTCTTCATTCTACCTGCCCCTTCACGCTCTCTAGCGACTCATACCGCGACTTGAGTTGCTGGAGAAGTTCGATCAGTTCGTCCACTGCTGGATAATCAACGAAGATCGCACCCTCAATTCGCTCACCATGGAGTAGCGAATACGTTCGTTCCTGCAATTGTATCGCAGGTCCTGAGCGACCCTCTTGCACGGTCGCGCGATAGGTCTTCCCTCGAATCTCTTTGAAAAGTTCTAGGAATGGGTGAACCATCCGGCCGTTCGGGTACCAGAGCATGATATTGCGCCTGGTGTGCGACCGCCCGTATACTTCGCGCTCGCGCTCGAGATCCTTCAGAATCCGCACAACCGTGGGTGGTGAGACTCCCGCCGCCCTAGCGATGTCTTGAGTGCTGATTCCCTCGGGGCAGCCCCGGACCGCCCGGAGCACCTTTCGACGCGTTTCATCCTCGGAGGCCTCTTGAGACAATCCAGACCCCATACCCGGGGGTGAACGACTCATCAATTGGCTCGCTTCTGAACGCATACTATTTCAGATATTCCAAATACATCAGTACTATAAATATCCAGCTACACTCTACGACGTTTGTGGGACTCTGCCGCAACGAGCCGAGACGTAGTTGCAGCGACTGCGGTCCCAGCCGCATTGCCATGTGCTTGTCGAGTATCTCGTGCGCGCGAGTCGTTCAGCTCCTCTTGGACGACTTCGACGAGGGCTTCTTGCGAACCGTCACCTCGATCGATCCGGGCTCGAACGCCCAGGCCATCGTGTCCCCCTCCTCGAGCCCAAGGACGGCGACAATCGGCAGCGGCACCGTCGTTCGCAGAGAGGCGGATCGCTCGATCGCTTTCACGAGCTTGGACTCGTACTCTTTCGCCACGGGTTCCGGAGGCGGCGATGCGTCGAAGCCTTATGTTTCTGTCGGTCAACGAATGGGCAGACGTGTAGGTTCAAACGTTAAATACTCTCATGTTGTAGGCATACAGATAGGACAACACATGAAAGAGCTTCCACCATCCATGCCAACCCGGGAGGTCCGGGCACTGGAGATGCTCCAAGCAGGGAAGCGGATCGCTGAAACTTCCACCCCAGGCGAATACGTGGTCGCGTCTCAGTCAGGAAATGGGTTCTACCGTGTCAGGACAGTTGCACCGTTCGGACCCGTGGAGAGTTGCGATTGTCCGGACTTCATCGAGCGACGGGCGCCTTGTAAGCACATCTATCTGATTCGGCACTGGCTGGCAACCGACGAAAGGGCCGAGGGAGTCGCCGCAAGTCAATTCAAGATCCCGATTCCAGTTCAGACCAAACGCGACTGGAGCATCTACAACGAGTCTCAGGTGGAAGAATACCGCCTCTTCAACACGCTTCTGCGTGACCTCTCTATCGGCTTCCCCGAGCCCTTCAAGGACCCGCACTTGGCGGGCCGCAAGCCGATCCCACTGTGCGAGCAGGTCTTCTGCGCGGTTCAGAAGGCTTACTTGGGATTCTCACTCCGAAGGTCCCACGGATTCCGAACTGAGGCTGCGCGAAACGGATTGCTTTCCCAAGCCCCCTACTGGACCGTCCCCTCTCGTTTCGCCTGTAGAGAGGACGTCACACAGGGATTGCATGACATGCTCGCCCGATCGGCAATCCCCTTGATCGGGCTGGAAGACCAGTGCGCGGTTGATTCCACCGGCCTTCGCACTACCCGCTTCAACTACTACCGGAAGGAGAAGTACGACCCAACGAGAGAGAACGTTTGGCTGAAGCTCCATGCCCTCGTCGGGGTGAAGACTCATGTCATTCCGGTTCTCGAGGTCACTGCTGGGGCCGCGAACGACTCCCCTCAGTTCCCGGTGCTCTTGGAGCGAGCAACGGCGAATGGATTCCACTTCAAGGAGGTCTACGCCGACAAAGGATACCAGGGCCGGGAGAACTTCAACGCGGCAGCCAATCTCGAGATCCTACCCTTCATTCCCTTCAAGAGCAACCAGACAGGCCAGTCGAAAGGCAGTCCGATGTACCACAAGATGTTCCTCTACTTCCAATACCACCGAGAGGAGTTCGACCAGCATTATGGGCAACGTGCCCAGGTGGAGTCGACCTTTGGATCATTCAAGCAGAAGTTCGGGGAGACCCTTGCATCGAAGAAGTTCTTGTCTCAGGTTAACGAAGTCCTGTGCACGGCTATCGCACACAACATAACGATCCTCGTGCGGCAGATGTTCGAAGTGGGAATCCTGCCTGACTTCTTGAAGCCACCAGCGGAGACAGGGCTCACGGTGAGCCACCGCCAAGACACTCCGACAAACCTCCTGTTACTAAATCGACCCCAGCTCGAGCCGGCTGTAACTTTATCGAGCCCCCGTCAGTGATTACGACACAACTTCCGTTAGACGCAAACGTTTATGTAGCAATCTTGGGAGTGCTACCTCAGAGCGTATGACGCTCGTCTGACAAACGGAACGGGGTAGCACCGATGAAATCCATCATCCAGGAAGCGATCGCAAAGCACCAGGAGAACCAGGCCCTGGTCGAGGAGCCGAAGACGACCGGGCCGATGTACGCTAACCCCGACGACGCGGAGCTCGCGAAGCTGGCGGAGACGCTGAAGGTCAACATCCGCATCGTCGGATGCGGCGGCGGCGGCTCGAACACCATCAACCGATGCGTCGAGGAAGGCATCCAGGGCGCCGAGATGTGCGCCATCAACACGGACGCCAAACACCTTTTGACCATCCACGCTCCGCGCAAGATCCTCATCGGCCGCCGGGCCACGAAGGGCCTCGGCGCCGGCGCCCGCCCCGAGATCGGCGAGGAGGCGGCCCGGGAGAACGAGGAGGAGCTTCGCGCGTTCCTGAACGGCGCCCACATCGTGTTCATCACCGCCGGAATGGGCGGAGGGACCGGTACCGGGTCCGCCCACCTCGTCGCACGTCTCGCGAAGGAGGCGGGAGCGCTCACGATGGGGGTCGTCACGCTTCCGTTCGCGGGCGAGGGGGCTGCGCGCATGGAGCAGGCTCGGGACGGGCTCGAGCGCCTGCGCCGCGTCTGCGACACCACGATCGTCATCCAGAACGACAAGCTCCTCGAGCTGGTCCCCCGGATGCCGCTCGATTCTGCGTTCAAGCTCGCCGACGCGGTCCTCATGACCGCGATCAAGGGGATCACCGAGATCGTCACGCGCCCGGGCCTCGTCAACCTCGACTACGCCGACATCCTGACCGTCATGAAGGACGGCGGTGTCGCGCTGATCGGGCTCGGCGAGAGCGAGAGCGCGACCGACCGCGTCACCGAGGCGGTCACCGAGGCCCTCACGAGCCCGCTGCTCGGCTCGGTCGAGCTCAAGGACGCGACGGGCGCGCTCGTCCGCGTGATCGGCGGCCCGACGATGACGGTCAGCGAGGCCGAGAAGGCCGCCGCGCTGGTCGGCGGCAAGATCTCGAAGCGGGCCCGGATCATCTGGGGCTGCTCGGTCGAGAACTCCCCGGAGCTCGAGAACACCATCAAGGTGCTCCTGATCATCACGGGCGTCCGTGCGCAGAGCCTCCTCGGCCAGAAGGGAGGCTACGCCGCCGGTGAGTCCGAGGAAGTCATCGACCTCGTCCGGTAGGCCGCGCGTCCTGCGACCCCGCTACCTCGGCCTCGAGGTGGCGGGGGAACACCTTCCCGCCGGCCTCTCGCCCCGGTGGTGGGAAGAGACCCTGCGCTCCGCGCTCGGGGACACCGGGCCCGCCCGGGGCCCCCTGCGTGTCGTGCGGAGCGAACACCACCGGGCGATCGTCGCGGTCGACCAGTTTCGCTCGCTCGCGGTCCGGGCCGCGTGGAACGGCCCGGTGCCGCGCGCCCCCGGCGCGCGCCTGTCGACCCACGGCACCTGGGGGACGCTCGTCGGCGCGAAGGCCTGGCTCCGGGGAGAGCGACCCGTGCGCCCCCGACGACGGCCGCGCCGACCGATCGTCGGTCGCGGAGGAGCGGGGGCCGGATCAGCTGAGACCGATCGAGAAGAGCGCGAACTGGATCGTGAGCGAGGTCGCGGGTAGTACGAGCGTGACCGTGCCGAGGGGCCCGCCGGACTCGTACGGGCCCTGACAGGCGGCCGAGCCCGTGGGGGTGCACGACACGTCGCCGGCGAACGCGGGGTTCGAGGCGAAGTAGGTGTACCACGCCGAAGCGAACGGGGTCGTGTAGACGAGCGTGAGCGGACGGCCGGGGTTCAGGACCCAGCCGTTCGACGGCAGGGACAAGCTCACCACGGAGACGAGGTGGAGCGAGACCGCGGCGGTCCCGGCACCGCTCTCCGCGCCGACCTGCTGGAGGAACGCCGGCACCCAGACCGTGGCGGAGCCGTGCGAGAAACCGATCGGCGGCGCCTGGACGAAGATCGGGTACCCGCCCGGCTGCACGTAGACCACTGCCCCCTCATCGAACGCCACTTGCGCCGCCGGCGAGTAGGCGTTCCGTAGCTGCACCAGAAGGCCGGCGGCGAACACCGTCGCTCCTCCCGCGCTGAACTGGGGGAAGAAGATGCACGCGCCGACCCGGGGGGTGTTGTAGATGGTGGTCCACCCTGCGTAGGGGAAATTCGGCAAGGGGCTCGCCGTGTTGTTGAGCACGGTGTTGTTGTACGTGACCTTCGAGCCCGAAGGGGCCGGGCCGGTGACGTTGTCGGTCAGCGCCGCCGTCCCGTACGGGCAGATCGGGCTCGACGGGTTCTGCGCATCGAACCCGTTGAAGTAGACGGTGTACGGCCCGCCCTGGGCCTTGGGGGCGGGCGAGACGAGGTCGTACGAGCCCCAGCCCACGACGAAGGTGTGGCTCTGGCCGAGATTGCTGATCGCGACGTTGTCGTGGTTGCCCACGATCAGCACGTTCACCGTCCCTCCGCCGGTGTCCCCGATGCTCACGTTGTCGTAGTGGCCGACCACGGTCACGTTGAGGTTGGCCCCTCCCGTTCCCGACACGGTGGCGGTGTCGTGGCTCCCGACGATCTGGACCAGGTTGTACGCGCCCCCGGCCGCGGAGACCGCGATCGTGGAGCTGTTCGTCGAGAAGTTGAGCACGAAGGAGACCTTCCCGTTGCCCTTGACGCTGAAGGTGTAGTTGGTCGAGCCCGCGAAGTTGTACCAGATGCTCCCCGCGGCCGAGCCGGTGCAGGTGATGGAGGTCGTGTTCGGCGGACGCGGGGAGAGCGAGCACGCCGGAGCCGACCCGTTCTGGCGCCAGCCGGTCGGCGGAGCGTAGCGGGTGCTCACCATGCCGAAGCTGGCCTTGGCGGGCGGCTCGCCGGGGATCGAGGAGACCGAGCCACCCTCCGGGGGGCCGAACGGGGGCACCCCGGCGGAACCGAGCGCGATCGGCTGCAGGGCCGGCGCGCCCGGCGTGCCCGCCCCCGAGACGCTCTGGAGGAGCGCCCGGAAGTGACCAAGCTGGTTCTCGACCTGGACCTCGTGGTTGAGCTCGTTGACCTGCATCTGGTTCGGGAGCGTGGTCGCGAGGTAGTTCGCGATGAACGTCACGACCAGCATGAGCCCGAAGATCGTCGCGACCGCGGAGACCTGGGCGCGACGGCTGCGCCGCCGCCAGTGTCGGGCGCTCGCCGGCCGGAGCCGCACCGGGCGGGCGCGGGCGGCCCGGGACCGGACCGGCCGAGCGTGCGCGGGCGGGGAGGGGGCGGGACGGGCGACCCGGACCGGCCGCGCCACGGCCCGGTCCGACGGGAGAACGACGCGGATCCGGTGCATGGGGCCTCGGAGGAGTGTAACTAGCCCGGGTCGGTCTATTAATGCCTGTGGCCGGGAAGGAGGCCTTCGGACGGGGCCGCTCGCGTCCCGGAAGGTCCGCCTCGGGAACCGGGGCGCGTCCGAGCAACTTATCTTTCGCCCTCCCTCCCCGTTGGGGGTACGGACGTTGGGGTCCGACGAGGGGGCGAAGCGCCGGGTCGAGCGGGCGCTCCTCTCGCCGTACGACAAATCGGGCCTCGCCGGCTTCGCCCGGGTCCTGAGCGGGCTCGGCGTCGAGCTATGGGCCACCGGGGGGACGCGGACCGCCCTCCTCGAAGGTCAGGTGCCGGTCCGACCGGCGGAGGAGCTGACCGGGATCGGCTCGTGGTTTGACGGGCGGGTGAAGACCCTCCACCCCGGCATCCTCGGAGGGGTCCTCGCGCCCCGGACCGAGGCGGGGCTCCGGGATCGG
>JAKAVH010000057.1 GCA_021827545.1 Thermoplasmata archaeon | reverse complement strand
CCGCTCAAACTTCCCGCTAAACGGCGGTTCGGTGCCGCGGTGGACGATCACCCACTCTTCCGCGGGAGTGAGCGGCTTCCGGTCCGGTGGAGCCTGAACACCCATCCCAAGCGTGAGGTTCGCGGGCCACTTCAGCTTGGCGACCAGTGCCCGCGGCATCGTCTCGGGACCGGTTCACCGAGCGCCGGCTGGAAGGTGAGACCGGTAGCTGTTGCCGTAGCGCACGACGCGGTCCGGCCCTCCCCGTCGACGAATGCGCCGTAGCGGCGGTTCGCCTTGGCAAGGTCCCTTCGGACGACTGCTGCCGAGGGAGGGGGAGTCTAGGGGGCGAAACGCTCGTCGCCTAGATCTCGAGCTGTGGCTAGGCCGCCGAGAATCTCCCCGTCGATCCCGAGGGAGCCTCCCAACCCCTCGGAAGGGGGGCTCCGACAGCCGCCATGATAGGATCGCTAAGCTCCTCGGGGAACCTGTCGCTCCGAGGGGCCTCCACCGGAGAGGGAGCGTATTCGTCCCTTTCGCGCCACGGCTCGCCTCCGTCGGGATGGAATCATGAGAGAGATCGTACAGCTCTTGCGGCCTCCCTATGAGGGGATCCTTGAACGCGTACTCGGTCAGGGCGCCGGATCGTCAAAAGGTAGGGAACTCCGCGCTTCCGGTAGCGATGCCACCGCACCGAAGGTTGTAACGCTCGCGACGGATCGCAGCACCTCTTGGGTCGAGGTCCCATTTCGTGGAGCGACGAGCGGGAACGGGATTGGGACTGCATCTCAACCCGATGCCTGAGCTGGCGAAAAGTAGCCCCGAGCGGATTCGAACCGCTGTCGCCGGCTCCAAAGGCCGGCATGCTTGGCCACTACACCACGGGGCTGTGCCGTCCCCGAGTACTACTCGGACTTATCAGTACCCGGCGACCTTGGCCACCCGTTACCCAAATCGTCGGAGGGAGTCGGCTATAGCTCCGGGTCGCTTCGACATAGCGTGCGGCGAACCAAGATCCTCGCCACGATCGGGCCGTCCTCTCAGGGCGTCGCGGGCGTTCGACGGATCCTGCGGGCCGGCGCGAATGGTATCCGGCTCAACCTCTCTCATGGAACCTCGTCGGACCACCGCCAACTCCTGCGCGCGATCCATCGAGCCGCAGCTCAGGAGCGGGTGGAGATCGCGGTCTTGGCCGACGTGCAAGGTCCGAAGCTCCGGCTCGGTGAGATCGCGGGGGGGTCTGTTTCTCTCGCGCGGGGCCAGCGCTGGACGATCGACCGGAACCCTCGCCGTCCGGGAGGGCCCCGCCGGGTCGGAGCCGAGATTCCCGGATTCTCCCGGTCCGCCCGGCCGGGTGACCCGGTCATCCTGGGCGACGGGCTCGTGGAGCTCGAGGTCGAATCCGCTACCCCCACCGAATTTACCGCACGCGTCGTCAGCCCCGGCACGGTCCGTTCCCGCTCCGGCATCTACCTCCCCCGGTCGACCTTGCGCCCGTCGGTCCTCGGGGCGAAGGACCGACGCGACCTCGAAGTGGCGGTCGCGGCGGGCATCGATTTCCTGGGGCTTTCGTTCGTGCGGTCGGCCCGAGACGTCCGGGCGGCTCGGTCCGCCTTGGACCGCGCGGGAGGAAAGGAGGTCCGGATCGTGGCGAAGATCGAACGGGCCGAAGCGCTCGACCATCTGGACGAAATCGTCGGAGCCGCGGATGGATTGATGGTGGCCCGCGGTGATCTCGGGATCGAGCTCCCGCTCGAACGCCTCGCGCTCGAGCAAAAGCGGCTGATCCGGGTCGCGCGCGCCGCCGGGATCGTCTCGATCGTCGCGACCCAAATGTTGCTTAGTATGGTGCATGCGCCCCGGCCGACGCGGGCCGAAGCGACGGATGTCGCCAATGCCGTGCTGGACGGCGCCGACGCCCTCATGTTGAGCGAGGAGACCGCGGTCGGGGATTATCCGGCCGAGTCGGTCGCATGGCTGGCCCGGATCGCGGAATCGACCGAGCCGGCGCTCCCACGACCCGCCCTCCTCGAGGCCGTGGCCGACGATGCCGACCGGCGGCCCGAGGCCGCGGTCGCGCACGCCGCCGTCGATCTGGCGAATCGCCGGGGCGCCGTAGCGATCGTGACTCCCACGCACTCCGGCCGGACGGCCCGCCTCGTCGCGCGCCTCGTCCCGACCGCGCCCGTCTTGGCGCTGTCGAGTCGTCCATCGACCCGGCGCGCGCTCGCGCTGACCGCCGGGGTGCTCGCTCTTCCCGCGCCGATGTACCGGAGATTCGCCGACCTTCGGATCGCGGCCGGATCGCTCGTAGAACGCCAGATCCATCGCGTCGGGCCGGTCGTGCTCACGGCCGGCTTTCCGATCGAGGGCCGGCCGACGAACCTGATCACGGTGGTCGATCCGTGGGAGATGTCGCAGCGCCCGGCGCGCCGGAAGGGCCAAGCATTCCCCGGGTCTGGAAGTACCGAAGGAACCCTTGCGCGGCCAGGTCGTACCCCGAGACGAGCGACGCGCGATCGGCGGCCGTGAGAGAGACCCCGAGCGCGCTCAGCCGACGTTCCTCGTGCTCGCGCAGTCGAGCGGCGATCACGACCGGGTCGGGAGCCGAGACCGCCGCGTCGTAGGCCACGGCCCTCCACTCTTCCACGATCTCCCGGTAGGTCGTGAGATCTTGGACGCCTCGGGGGCTCGGCCCAAAGTGGCTATACAAGAGAAGGGCCGGGTCGGTGCGGCGCATCGCCTCCAAGCTCGCGTAGAGTTGCTCGAGGTCGAGGTCGGGCGGAGGGACGGCCGGACGGATCCGCGGGCTCGACGCGAGCCGGACTCCAGCCCCGTCCCCGGTGAAAAGCGCCCGGCGTCGGGTATCGAAGAAGGCCAAATGATGCCGGGCGTGACCGGGCGTGGCGAGCACCGTCAGCTCGCCCTGGCGGAGCGGAAACCGCTCTCCCCCGTCGAGCGGCCGGATCCGACGCGGATCGACCGGAACGATCTCTCCCCACAGCCGATCGGCTGCCGCCCCCCAGGTTCGTCGGGTGCTGGCGACCAGCCGAGTCGGGTCGACGAGATGGCTCACCCCGAAGCGGTGCGCATAGAACGTGGCGTGCGGAAGCGCCTCGAGGAGCGCTCCGACGCCGCCGGCGTGATCGAGGTGAATGTGCGTGACGAACACCCGCCGGACCTCCCCGGGATCCACCCCGGCCTCCGCGAGGCCCGCCAGGAGGGCGGGTCGACACGTGGTCGGTCCGGTTTCGATGAGGCTCCAGCCGTCGTCCTCGGGCAAGAGGTACGACGCGATCAGCCCCTCGGTATCTCGGAAGTCTAGGTCGATCATCCGGCGGGCCTCGCCGAGATCGGTGACGGTCGCCCGGCTCATCGTCGCGTCACCCCACGAATGCTCCGGTCGCCAGGCTGAGGTACGAGTAGATCGTCAGCACGACGCCCACGCCCAACGCCAGTCCCCAGATCGCCGTATTCCACCGACGCACTTTGGCTCCGTCGATCGGGTCGAACGGGATCAAGTTGAACGTACCGAACCACGCATTAAAGAACGTGAGCAGCAGAAGGGCGCCGACAACGACCGGCGCGCGGCTCACGAATTGGGTGACGGCGGCCCCGATCAAGAAGGCGGCCGCGAAGCCGAAATTCGAGGCCGGCCCGGCGAGCGCGGTCCGGCCCCATCCCGCTCGGTCGTCGAGCCCCCCGACGACCGTCGCGCCGGGCGCGGCAAAGAGGAAGCCGACCGTGGCCGTGACGAGGCTCAGGATGAGGCCGAACGGTGACATCCGAAACTCGGCCCAAACTCCGCGCCGTTGCGCCGCGAGTTTGTGGGCCATTTCGTGAGCGACAAACCCGGTCAGCGCCGCGATCGCCGCCACGGCCACGGTCAAGGGAGCGAACGCGCGGGCGAGGCCGCCCGCCGTACCGCCCGCGTACAAGAGTCCCGCTCCGCCGAGAATGATCGTCATGTCGACTACTAACACCCCGTAGGCGATGGCGAGATGGAGCAGCTCCGTTCGGGAGGTGCGGGGCGGGCGGACGAGCGGCTGGCTCACCGTCCACCGGGCGTAGGCCGGGCGGCCCCAGCTCATGCCGAGACCTCGAGCGGGGGTCGCAGGCGTTCGGCGTTGAATCGCGATCGCGGGAGGGCCGCTCCCGACAGACCCTGACGGAGCAGCTCCGGGGCGCCGGCCAATCGCGGTCCGGGGCGGCTGAAGTATGATTCATCAGCGAGCAAGACGCCGAAGCGACTCTCGATGCGGGCCAAGCGCTCCGAAAGGTTCGGGTCCCGCGCGAGTTCTCGGCGGGTTCGCTCGATCGGAAAGCTGCACGGGGCCACCACGACGAGGTCCGGCGGGTCCGCTTCGAGAGCATCCCACGTGGTCCGGAGATGCGCAGCGGGTCGTGCGACGCCATACGGCCGGGCGCCCGCCCGCTCGATGAGATCGATCGTCCAGAGCCCGGCCACAATCGGGGGGTCGAGCCATTCGAGCACGGCGATCGTCGGCGAGTGCTCGCCCGGGCGAACCGACCCGAGCCGCCGCGTAAACTCGCGAGCGAGCCGGTCGCCGGCCTCGGGCACCCCGATGGCCGCCGCGATCGTGCGGAACGATTCGACCACGTCGTCGAGCGTCCTTGGACTCACCGAAACGATCCGAGGGGCGATCCCGGCGACCGCGCACGACGATTGGACCTCCGCCTCCGTGACCGAGCAGACCGCGCATAGGTCTTGAGTGATCAGAAGATCGGGACGCAACTGGGCGAGCCGATCGAGGTCGAGTTCGTACAGGCTCTCCCCTCCCGCGAGCGAGCGGCGGACGCGGGCATCAATCTCGGCCGACGGTCGTTCCCCGTCCCACGCCCGGGCCCGCATCACGACCGGCAACGACCGGACGGACGCGGGATAGTCGCACTCGTCGCTCCGGCCGACGAGCGACGGGCCCTGGCCGATCGCCCAGACAATTTCCGTCGCACTGGGGAGCAGAGAAACGATGCGCATCGGTTTCCCCTTGCAGGCCCTCGGCCGCTTCTTACGCTTGCGGGGTCGTCTCCGGCGGCGGAGACGGATCGGGAAACTCGGCTCGCAGCCGGCTTTCGGTCTCGCGATCCAGCCCGAGCGAGCGGGCTCGCGTCCGTTCGGCCTCCGCCGCGGCCGACTGGTCGAGCCGGGCCAACAGCTCGGCCCGGAGAAACCGCATCCCCGGTTCGTCGGGAAACGACACGAGGAGTTCTTCCACCGTTCGAAGGCCTTCCCTCCACTCCCGACGGGCGATTCGGGCCGCGAGGAGGTGGGCCCGGACGTCGGCCCTCTCGGGATGGCGCGCCGACAACGCGATCAGGTCTTCGACCTCGCTGTCGGGGTGCTTTCCTCGCGCACGGAGAACAACGCGAGCCAGCTCTATCTCGGGTGTTTCTCCGTTCGACCTTGTCACCCGTTCGAGCAGTGCCTCCGCCACGTCGAACCGGCCCAGGACGGCCAAGGCAGTAACCTCGGCCAGCTGGGCCGGGAGGAAGTCGGGTTTCAGTTGGGCGGCCTCGCGAAAGCATCGAAGGGCCATCGCCGGGACACCCCACGCCAGCCAGTTTCGCCCCCGTTCCATCCAGTCGTAAAGACGGTCTTGGCTCGGTAGCGTCCGTCGCTCGGTCGTTCGACCCGGACGGTCCGAGACCGGGAGGAACCGTTCGAGGCCAAGTTCCTGCAACAAGAGCGCGAAGCGGGAACCCGACACGACCGCGCCGCCGTGCGCGGCCACCCGTTCCCCTTCGGGCGACGGCAGCGGTTGAGGGGTCAGGATCGCCAGGTGGAGGCGCCGACGACGGACCTCCGCGACGGCATGATCGAGCAGCGCCCGGTGCTCAGGGAGCGCCCGGCCATCGAGGACGAGGTAGATCCACCCGTCGCGGGTCTCCCCCGCCGTTCCACCGGCCACGCTTCGCGCCGTCACCAGCTCCTGACCGAGGGTCCGGATGACGGCCTCAGCGACCTTCGCCGTGTCGATCGGAACGGACGCCATCATCGCGTTGCCTCGGTCTGGCCGGATTCTCGGTCGGCCGTGGGAAGGCGAACGGAAGAACGATCGCCCGCCCGGCGGCCCACGATCGACGAACGGTCGCCGGCGGGCTTAAGTGTATGGTCGAGCCTCCGGCCCTCCCGTGGACCTCGCGGCGCTCGGGCGGTATCTGCCCAAACTCGAACGCAATCTGGCGGAGACGTATATGGGGGCCTACCGGGACGCTCCCCGTCGCGTCCGACGATATCTTCGCGTGATGGAGAAGTTCACGCTGCGCGGCGGAAAGCGATTCCGGGCCCTCTGCGTGCTCGCGGGCTATCACGTCGCCACGGGACGCGCGCCCGATCCCGCGCTGCCCGCGGCGTCTGCCCTGGAGCATTTCCAGAGCTGGATGCTGATCCATGACGACATCATCGACCACGGCGAGAAGCGACGGGGAGGGCCGACGATGCATCGCGAGCTGGCCCGATGGGCTCGCCACCCTCGTAGCCCGGGGGCCGCCGACTACGGAACCGGGCTCGCGATCACGCTCGGCGATCTCGAGGAGCCGTTCACGGTCGGCGCGTTGCTGAGCTGCCCGGTTCCCCTCGGGGCCCGCCTCGCTGCGCTCGACGAGTACCGCCGGATGACGCAATGGACGGCGTACGGCCAGATCCTCGACATCGAGAACGGCGCCTGGGATCCGCGGGCGGTCACCGAGCGCGATGTGCTCATCGTTCATCGTCTCAAATCTGCGGTGTACACGGTCGCGAGCCCTCTCGCGATCGGGGCGCTACTCGGAGGGTGGCGACCCCCCCAGCTCGCCGACCTCCGCCGCATCGCCCTCGATCTCGGGGTCGCCTTCCAGCTGCGCGACGACGTGCTGGGCGCCGGGCTGAGCGGCGGCCGACTCGACAAGGACGCCAACGACCTGACCGAGGGAAAGCGAACCCTGCTCGTGGTGCGGGCGCTCTCGACCGGGACTCCCCGCGAGCGCGCCGCCGTCCGGGCCGTGCTCGGCAACCCCCGCGCCTCACGAACGATGATCCGGCGGGCTCAAACGGCCCTCCAGACGTCCGGCAGCCTCGCGTACTCGGAACGAACGATCTCGCGTCTCACGCGCCGGGCCTTAGGGCGGCTCGCTCGCAGCGCCACCCTCCCTGCCCGCAGTAAGCCCCTGATCGAAGAGATCGCCGACCGCCTGGTTCACCGAACGCACTGACGAAGAGCGAGAGCGCTTCAGCCCGACGGTTCGGCCGTGCCGCCGACGAGGCCGGCGTCTTGGAGCGCTTGAGAGAGATCCCTTTGCATCGTGGCGTAGCGCTCCTTCAGCTGGTTCTCCTGGCGCTCCACCGCCTTCAGGCGGACCTCGAGCGTCTCCTTCTCTTCGGTCAGAAGGTTTTCGACTTCCTTCCGTCCTTGAGCGCGGACGAGTAAGCTGCCGATCGGCCGGTAGATCGGCGCGTCGTCCGGCACGCCCTTGAGCTCCTCGAGGGTGTGAGAGAGTTCCCGAAGCTTGAGGTCGAACTGAAGCCGTTGCTGCGACACCGCCGAGAGCTCTTGCTGGAGCCGTTGGAACTGCTTGAGGTCGTTCTGAATCTTGGCCGGAATCGCCACGACGTCGGCGATTCCCCGCCGAAGATAAGCGCTTCGGAGCGGTCGTCCCCTAGGCCGTCTCTTGGCGGGCGACCCGAGCGGTCCGCTCCGCGAGGTCAATCCAGCCGAGGTAGGTATTGAGACCGGCGCGGAGGGCGCCCGTGTCGCGGGCGGTGAGCGCAATCACGACCTCTCGTTCTCCCGAGCGACGTACCGTCGCCGTCGTTCGGGGAACCTCACGAGCCGCCTCCGGGGCCATCGTCCGCTCGAGCGCGTCCGCCCACCTTCCGCTCAAACAGCGGACGGTGATCGTGCCTTCCCAGACCGGTCCGGTCATGCCGAGAGAATCGTCCGCTCGAGGTGGGCGAGGAGGCGGTCGCACTTCGCGGCGGCCGCGGCGACGTACGTTCGGGGGTCGGTCGCGGCCCGGATCTCCTCGGGGCTCAACAGACGGGTGACTCGACTCTCGGCGAG
>JAKAVH010000151.1 GCA_021827545.1 Thermoplasmata archaeon | reverse complement strand
ACCTCGGGGGCACCTACATCAACCTCTTCCACAACATCTCGGGACTGCCGATCCCGTGGTGGTTCCTCATCTTCAGCCTCTACACGGTGCCGACCTCGATGATCTTCCGCCGGGTCCTCAAGCATGTCTGGCTGCGCCGCTACCTCGAGGAGCACCCCCATGCCCCGGTCTCCCCCGCGAAGGGCTCGGCCGGGGGCTCCGCGTGATCCGGTCCGTCGTCACGATCGGGGGTCCGCCCGGGAGCGGGAAGTCGACCGCCGGCCGGCTCGTTGCCGAGCGGCTCGGCCTCGAGTTCCGGTCGGCCGGGGAGCTCTTCCGAGAAGAGGCGAAGCGGCGCGGGCTCACCGTCGAAGCGTTCGGCGAGTACGCGCGAGAACATCCCGAGGTCGACCGGGAGCTCGACCGGACGATGCAGGGCCTCGCCATCGCCGGTCGCCTCCTCGAAGGCCGGATCCAGGGCGCGCTCTGCCGACGGGCCGGCGTCCCGGTCCACTACGTGATCGTGACGGCGAGCGAGGAGGAGCGGGTGCGGCGCGTCGCCGGACGGGACCACCAAACCCTCTCGGAGGCACGACGCCTCGTCCGTGCCCGGGAGGCCGTCGAGCAGGAGCGGTACCGCCACTACTATGACCTGGACCTCGACGGGGAGGTACCAGACCTGCTCGTCGACTCGACCGACATCCCGCCCGACCGGGTCGCCGAGAAGATCGTCACCTTCGTCCGGGCGGCCGAGGAGGCGAGCGCCCCGTGAGCACCCCCGAGAGCGATCCGGTCCTCGCCCGGTACCGGGACGGGGCGTTCCTCCTCATCGACAAGCCGAGAGGCCCCTCCTCCCACCAGGTCACGGCATGGGCGCGGGACCTTCTCGGTGTGGAGGTCGCCGGGCACGCCGGTACTCTCGACCCGAACGTCTCGGGCCTCCTCTGGGTCGGCGTCGGCCCCGCGCTCAAGCTCCTCCCGCTGGTGCTGGAGTTTCCGAAGCGGTACATCGCGGTCGTGGCGCTGCACGCCGACGTACCGATGGGGGAACTCGACCGGGTGATCGGGGAGTTCACCGGTCCGATCTATCAACTGCCTCCCGTGCGCTCGGCAGTAAAGCGCGAGCGGCGGGTCCGCACGATCCACCGCCTCCGCTCGGTCGAGCGGGCGGGCACCCGGCTCCTGCTCGACGTGGTCGCCGACTCGGGCACCTACGTCCGTACCCTGGCGGTGGACCTCGGAGAGGCGCTGGGGGTGGGCGCTCACCTCGAGGAGCTGCGCCGCGTCGGGAACGGGCCGTTCGAGGAGCGGGACGCCATTCCGCTGACGCGGCTCGCCGACGCGGTCGCGCTGCGGGCGGACGGGGACCCCGCGCCGCTCCTCGGACTCCTCCACCCGATCGCCGAGATCTGGAGGGAGTTCCCGTCGATCGTCGTCAAGGACGGGGCCGCGAGCGCGCTGGCGCACGGCGCGGGCCTCGCGAGCGGAGGTATCCTGTCGATCCCCCGGCCGTTCTCCCGCGAGGCCCACGTCGCCCTGGTCGACCGCGGAGGGACGCTCATCGCGACCGGGGTCGCTCAGACCGATTCCGACGCGGTCGCCTCGGTCCGGCACGGGTGGGTCGTCGCGGAGACCCGGGTCTTCGTCGATCCGGCACGGTTCCCTCCCCGCTGGAAGAGCGGCGCGGCCCGGTCCTCCCGGGCGGCGCCTTCGGACGCAAGGTAGGGTTATGCACCGCGCCCGCTGGCACGACCGATGACCCGCGGCTCGGGGGGGAGCGGCGCCGGGGGCGCCCGCGGGTTCGGCCGGCTGGGTCGCTGGATCGTCCGGCACCCGTGGTACCCGATCGCGTTCTGGATCGCGCTCCTCCTGGTCGCGATCCCGTTCCTCCCGCTGCTCGGTTCTGTCACGACGAACAGCACCACCTCCCTCCCCTCGAACTCTCCGAGCGCCGAGGCCAGCGTCGAGCTCGCCCGCCTCTTCCCGAACTCCACCGGCGTGGCCGCGACGATCCTATTGTTCTACGGGACCAACCTCACCGACGCGAACGGCCAGGCGGTCGTACTGAACGTCACGAGCGCTCTCGAGAGCGACCGAGCGCTCACGGACGTCGCGGGGGTCGCGAGCGTCTACACCGCGTACGCCGGGTACCTCGCGGGACAGGCGGAGCTCGCGGGCGGGGTGCTCGCGGGGGGGATCTCGGGCCCCAACGCGCTACCGCCCGCGGTGAACGCCTCTGCCCGCCTGCTGTGGGGACCTCCGGCGACGTTCCTCGCGAACTTCGAGGCCCTCGTGAACGGTACGTCACCGGCGTCCGCGACCTACCTCGCCCTCCAAGCGACGAACGCCTCGCTCGCGAACGCGACCGCGTCCCGTTTCCTCAACGCCTTCTACGGATCGTTCAACACGAGCGCGAACCCGACCGGTGCGCCGTGCTGGCAGGGACTCGCGAACCTCGTCGCGTGCACGAACGGGGCGGCGCGCACCGGTGAGGCGCCGCTCCTCGTTGCGCTGCCGGCTCCCGACCAGGCGGTCGCGGCGACAGCGCTTGCGGCGCTCGACGTGGGGAACTTCACGGCGTGGCCGAGCGTCCAGTGGGTCGTCGTGACCGTCCTCGGACCGGCGACCGGGCTGCCGCCGGCCTTTCTCCGCACGGTCTGGGACGCGTTCCCGTCGGCCCAGGTCGCGCCGGGCCCGGCCTCGGCCTGGGCCGCCCAGACGGTCGCAACGACCACGCTGGCGCGGGAACCGCTCCCCGTCCCGGCCGGGATCTCCGGCCCGTACGTGGCCCCGAACGGGGCGGCGTCGATCGTCAACGTCGCCTTCACGGTCTCGGACTCCTTTACGAACGCGAGCGGGGGTCAGCCGGTCTACTCCGACCTCGGAGCGATCGACGCGCTCGTCCCCGGCATCGTACACGCGCACGACGCGACGGGGGCGATCCAGTACGTCCAGACCGGCCCGAGCGCACTCGACCGGTTGACCCAGACGTCGGTGAACGAATCGATCGCGCTCGTCCTTCCGATCACGGTCGGGCTGCTGCTCGCGATCGCGATGATCTACTTCCGCTCCCCCATCGCCCCGCTCGTCACCTTCGCGGCCCTCGGCATCGCCCTCGTCCTCGGACTCGGCGCCACGGTCCTGATCGGCACCGTCGTCGGCCACGTCGACACCACGTCGATCACGCTCGAGGAGGTCTTCGTCCTCGGAGTCGGGACCGACTACTCGATCTTCCTCACGGCCCGCTACCGCGAGGAATTGTTCCAGGGGGAGCGGTCCGACGACGCGATCGTCGCGTCGGTCTCTTGGGCGGGCCAGTCGGTGGCGACCAGCGGCTCGACCGCGATCATCGCGACCGTCGCGCTCGCGTTCAGCGGGGTCGCCCTCCTCAGCCAGTGGGGATCGGTCCTCTCCGTCGCGATCCTGATCGCGGTCCTCGTTTCGCTGACGATGATACCGGCTCTCCTCCGGCTCCTCGGGCCGAGGATCTTCTGGCCGACGACCGGGGATCGGTTCAGCCGTCACGCCCAGCGGGTCGGCTCGCGCCTCCGGACCGAGTCGACGTACTTCTACCGCGCGGGCCGGGCGACCCAGCGCCACCCGGTCCTGGTCGTCGGGCTCGTGCTCCTGGTCTCGGTCCCGCTGGTCGTCGTGGCGCTCGACGCGCCCCTCTCCTACGATTTCTATGCGCAGCTGCCGAGCGGCCACTCGGCGACCCGCGGGCTCGCCGTGCTCGGCGACTACTTCGGACCCGGCTTTGCGGTCCCCTCCTTCGCCCTCGTCACGTTCTCCGCCGCGCTCCTGGGCCCCGGGAACGTCACGAACGCGACCGAGTTCGGGGCGATCGCAGCGCTGACTTCGCAGGCGAGCTCGACGGGCGGGATCGCCCAGGTCACTTCCCCCGTCGGAGCGTACGGCGCCCCGCTCGGAGAGTGGCTCAACCTCTCCTCGCTGCCGGTCGCGACCCGAACCACGCTGGTGGCCCTCCTCGGGGGCTACGTCGGCACGGACCAGCGCACGGTCGTCCTCGACCTCGTCCCCGCCGCGTCGGGGCTCAGCGAGACGGCGGTGAACGCGGTCGAGGGAGTCCGCAGCGCGTTCGAGGGGTATGCCGCCGGCCACCCCGAGATCACGGCGGTCCACTTCGGCGGCGGAGCCCCGCTCATCCGGGACCTTGCGAACCAGACCTCGAGCGCCACCGACCTGTTGATCGTCGCGGTCACGATCGGCCTCATCGCGGTCCTCCTGATCGTCCTGCGCTCGTGGATCATCGCGGTCATGGCGGTCGCGACGATCGGCCTCTCGATCAGCTGGGCCTGGGCGCTGACGCACCTGATCTTCGACCAGCTGCTCGGCTTTCCGCTGTTCTTCTACGTGCGGACGCTGCTCATCATGCTCGTCCTCGGGCTGGGGATCGACTACAACATCTTCGTCCTGACGCGGGTCCGGGAGGAACGCCTGCGAGGTCGGCCGTCGGGAGAGGCGGCGGTCGAGGCGGTCGCCCGCACCGGGGGGATCATCACCGCCGCCGCGGTCATCCTGGCGAGCGCCTTCGGTGCGCTCCTCGTCGGCTCGTTCACCCTCATCCGGGCGATCGGCTTCTCGGTCGCCATCGCGGTCGTGCTCGACGCCATGATCGTGCGGACCTACCTGGTCCCAGCGTTCCTTCAGCTGCTCGGCGACCGGGTCTGGTCGCTCAGCGGACGCCGACCGAAGCCGGCCCCGCCCCGATCGGCCGCTCCCGGGGCGGATGCGCCCCCGGCCAGGCCGATGGGCCGGCCCCGCCGGCAGGAGTAGGGGAGTCGGCGCCGCGCTAGCCCTTGAGGAACCGCGCGCGGGCCCGCTCGAGGTGAGGACCGGGGGAGGAGGAGTCGACGATCTCCACAACCTTGCCGTCGGCGTCGACGAGGAAGGAGACCCTCCGGGCGTAGCCTTGGGGGCTCAGCACCCCGTACGTCTTCGAGACCTCTTTCGAGTGGTCGGCGACCAGGGTAAAGGGGAGACCGTACTTCTCCGCGAACGCCTTTTGATCCGGGCAGTCGTCCACGCTCACGCCGACCACCTGGACCCGGTGCGACCGCAGCTTTGCGTAGTCGTCGCGGAACCCCTTCGACTCGATCGTGCACCCCGGAGTGTCCGCCTTCGGGTAGAAGTAGAGGACGAACGGGTGGCCCCGCAGAGACGACAGTTCGAACGGCGACCCGTCCTGGTTCCGCGACTTGAACTCCGGTGCCTTCTCTCCGACCGCGACCATCGGGGGCCTACGGCCCCACCCGTATTTATTCAATCCACGGACGACGCCGGGCGGCGGCTCAACCCGTGGCGACCGTCACCAGCGTTTCGGTCGACTTGATCCCTCCGATCCGCCGGATCCGGTGGACCACGGTGTCGAGCGCCTGGTTGATGTGCGGCGCTTCGACCTTGACGATCACGTCGAACGGTCCGGTCACCACCTGCACCTCGGTCACGCCGGGCACCGACCGGATCCGGCGGAGGACCTCGTCGAGGCGGCCGACTTCGGTTTCGACCAGGAGGAAGAGGGTCTCCATCCGCGGTCCCTCCACGGCGCCCGCCGCTCTTCAACCTAGCGTTGGGCGCGAGCGCCGCAGCCCCGCGGGCGCCCCGGAGGGCCGGGCCCGAGCCGTCGGGGGGCCCGGACCCCCCGCCGGGCGCTGCGGTCGGCGTTCGGGCCCGCTCCCGAGCCGTTCCTCGTCGGCCGGTCACCGCGCCGAGCGACGCGGAGGTAACCGCGCTCCAAAGCGTTAAGCGCGGTCGGACGCCGATGCGGTGGTCCATGGTTCTCCGGGTCTTCGACACCCTGAGCGGGCGGATCCACCCGGTCCGACGGCGGCCGTCCCGCCCCCTGGGCATGTACGTCTGCGGACCGACCGTCTACGCGCCGGCGCACGTCGGCCACGCTCGGACGTACCTCTACTTCGACGTCGTCCGCCGGGCGTTCGAGGCCGACGGTGTTCCGGTCCGCCACGTGATGAACATCACCGATTTCGAGGAGAAGATCGACCGACGGGCGGCCCTCCTCGGTACGAGCTGGCGAACCCTCGCCCGGCGCGAGGAGGCCGCCTTCCTGCGCGACCTCGACGCCCTCGGGATCCTCCGCCCTACCTACCTGCCGCGCGCCAGCGACTTCATTCCCCGGATGGTCCAGGTCGCGGCCCGTCTCGAGCGGACCGGGCGCGTCCGCCACGACGGGGAGGCGTGGTACTATCGCCCGCCGGACCGGCCTCGCGAGGAGAACTTCCCGGTCAGCACCGAGCTCGCGGAGCACGCGGTTCTCGAGCCCGGCCACCCGTTCCCGGATCGGGAGTCGGTCGCGTCGGAGTTCATGGTCTGGAAGCGTCAGGAGCCGCCGCTCCCATCGTGGAGGGGACCCTACGGTCCCGGGATGCCGGGCTGGCACCTCGAGTGCTACGCGATGGCCCGACACTACCTCGGCGTGCCGGTCGACCTTCACGGAGGCGGACTCGACCTCGTCTATCCCCATCACCACGCCGAGAACGAGATTGCGCTGGCACTCGACGGTCGCCCGTTCTCTCGCTTCTTCCTGCACACCGCGTTCGTCCTGCAGGACGGACGGAAGATGTCGAAGTCGACCCAGAACCTGGTGTCGATCCGGGAGGCGCTGCGCGACGCCGAGGCTCCCGGGCTTCGGTGGTACCTCCTTACCCCACGATACTCCGAACGGCTCGAGTGGGACGGGGACGCGTACTGCTCTGCGGCGCTCGAGCTCGCCGGCGTCCGTCGATCGATCGGAGCGTGGCTCGGCTCGTCGCGTCGGGGACCGCTCGGCGTCCGGACCGCCCAAGCGCTTGCGGAGGGGGTCCGCCAGGACCTCCTCGACAACCTCGGGACCGACCGGGCGATCGCCCGCATCCGCGCGTTCGCTCGGTCGCTCGACGCCGACCCTCGGGGCGGGATCGCCCGGGGGGACCGACGGGCGGCTTCCCACGCGCTCGCCGAGGTCGAAACGCGTCTCGGGATCCGTCTGCGCTAGCGAGGAAGGGGTCACTCCTCCGCCCGCTCGACGATCACGCTCAGCCCGTTCCCGCCGCCCATGCAGAGGGTCGCGAGCCCGCGGTGGCCCTTCGTGCGCAGGAGCTCGTGCACGAGCGTGACGACGATCCGGGCTCCGCTCATCCCGATCGGGTGCCCAAGCGCGACGGCGCCGCCGTTCGCGTTGAACTCCTCCTCGGAGAAGTCGAACGTCCGCTGCACGGCGAGCGAGGCCGAGGCGTAGGCCTCGTTGTGCTCGACCCGATCGAAGTCGGCCGGCGCGAGCCCCACTCGCGCGAGGTGTCGGCGTACGGTCGGGATCGGCGACTCCATCACATCGCTCGGATGGACGCCGCTCTCGGCGGTCGAATGGATCCACGCGAGCGGGCGGACGCCCCGACGTTCGACCTCCCGCTCGCTCGCCAGGAGGAGCGCCGACGCGCCATCCGAGAGCCGGGAGGAGTTGCCGGCCGTGAGCACGCCGTCCGGAGCGAAGGCCGGCCGTAGCCGGGAGAGACCTTCGAACGTCGTGTCGGCGCGGGGCCCCTCGTCATGATCGAGCCCGGTGCTGCCGGGGACGACGCCCGGAGGGACGGGGACGATCTCGGAGGCGAACGTGCCGGCCGCGACCGCCCGCGATGCCCGGAGGTGGCTCCTCAGCCCGAACGCATCGACATCGGAGCGGGTCAGCCCGAACTTCCGGGCGACCCGCTCCCCGGTGAGCCCCATGATCTCGTGCTCCCCGTAGGCATCGATAAGGGAGTCCCGCTGCATCGCGTCGTCGAGAGTGTGGGCACCGGGTGGGCTCCCCCAGCGCATCGCGCCCGGCAGGAGATAAGGGGCGTTCGACATGCTCTCCATCCCACCGACGAGCACCCGGTCGAAGTCGCCGGCCCGGATCGAGGAGAATCCCCAGTGGAGTGCCTTCATGCCGGAGCCGCAGACCATGTTGACGGTCGCGGCGCCGACCGTGTCCGGCACCCCGGCCCCCCGAAGGACCTGACGGGCGGGATTCTGGCCGGCCCCGGCCTGAATCCCCTGACCAAGGAGCACCTCCTCGACGTCGGCGGGTTCGAGCCCCGCGCGTTCGATCGCCGCCCGCGCCGC
>JAKAVH010000106.1:6002-8214 GCA_021827545.1 Thermoplasmata archaeon | reverse complement strand
CGAGATCAAGAAGACCGAGATCGACGCGAAGATCGAGATCAACGACCCGTCGCAGCTCACCGCCTTCCTCCAGGAGGAGGAGAACATGCTGCGCCGGATGGTCGACCAGGTGAAGAAGTCCGGCGCGAACGTCGTCCTCTGCCAGAAGGGGATCGACGACCTCGCCCAGCACTTCCTCGCGAAGGAAGGGATCTACGCGGTCCGCCGCGTGAAGAAGTCGGACATGGAGAAGCTCGCGAAGGCGACCGGGGCGAACATCGTCTCCAAGGTCAGCGAGCTCTCGCCCGAGGACATCGGGCACGCGGGGCTCGTCGAGGAGCGCAAGATCGGTGAGGACGCGCTCACGTTCGTGACCGGCGCCAAGAAGGCGAAGGCGGTCTCGATCTTGATCCGCGGCGGCACCGAGCACGTGATCGACGAGATCGAGCGGTCGCTCGACGACGCGCTCAACGTGGTCGCGGTCGCGGTCGAGGACGGCCGGTACGTCTTCGGGGGCGGCGCCACCGCGGCGCAGCTCGCGATGCACCTGCGCGACGAGGCCGCCAAGATCGGGGGCCGCGAGCAGATCGCCTTCGAGAGCTTCTCCGAGGCGCTCGAAACGATTCCGCGGACCCTCGCCGAGAACGCGGGACTCGATCCGATCGACATCTTGATCGAGCTGCGCAAGGCCCACAAGGGCGGCCAGAAGCGGGCGGGCGTCAATGTCATGGCCGGCAAGGTCGGCGACATGGGCGAGCTGCACGTCATCGAGCCGATCCGCGTGGGACGCCAGGCGATCGAGAGCGCGACCGACGCGGCCGTCATGATCCTGCGGATCGACGACGTCATCGCTTCGAAGTCGAGCCCTCCGCCGTCGGGTGGACCGGGCGGTGGTGGCGGCGGCATGGGAGGCATGGGCGGCATGGGCGGTATGGGCGGCGGCGACTTCGGCGAGGACTGAACGCCCCGCAGGCCCTCGAGCGGTCAACCCTTTTCGGGTTCCCGGGCGTCGCCCGGGAACCATTGAACTCTCTCCCAAACGACGTTCGGTCCCTCCGGTCGGTCGTTTGGTCCGTCGCGCAGGGCGGGTGCGCCGTGCTTTCCGCCTCCCTACGTACGCAGCGAGTCGGCGAAGCCCGACCCCAAACCGGTAAGGGACTCCGGGCCGGGCCCGCGGAATCCGGCCCATGGCGGAACGCTTAAAACACCGCCGGAAGTTGCGCATCCACCCGCTGCGGGGAAGAGTGTGTTCGCGCCGGGGCGGATTCGCCCGCCGCCGAGGCAACGTCGACCTTGGGCCGCGAGAGCGGTGGCGACCACCAATCGGTGGCGCTTCTTCTGGGTCTTCTCGATCGCCCTCCTCGCGGTCACGAGCACCGTCGTTCTAGCCCTGGGCAACGCCGGGGCGCTCCCGTACGCCTCCCAGTCCCCCGCCCTCCCGTCCGCGCTCGCCCCTGCCGCGACGTTTCCGACCCCGGTCCAGCACGTGGTGGTCATCATGATGGAGAACGCGAACGCCTCGTGGGTGCTTCAGAACGGGAGCTACCAAAGGTACCTCGCGAACCAGTACGCGTACGCGTCGCAGACCTACTCGCCCAAGCACGGCTCGAACGGGGACTACTTCGCGATCACTTCCGGGAACACGTGGACAGCGCTGAAGGAGTATTCCACGTCCAACCTCGCCGACCTCACCGCGGCCGCGGGCCTATCGTGGATGTCGTTCGAGGAGTCGATGCCGAAGCCGTGCGACGCGATCTCGCCGTCGCACACCGCGCCCTACAACTCGGGTCACAATCCGTTCGCGTGGTACCAGGACGTCCGGAACCCCGCGTCCTATTGCGACAGCCACGACGTCGGGTTCGGGCCCCTGTCCACGGACCTCGCGGCCGGGACGATGCCGAGTTACGCCCTTATCGTGCCGAACCAGACGCACGATGCCCACAATCTGTGCTCGGGCGCCGCGTGGGAGACGCTCGTGAGCTGCGGAGACGCGTGGCTTCGAGGCTTCCTCTCCCCCATCCTCAACAGCAGCGCTTCCTGGGTCCGGTCGACCGCCTTTCTGATCACGTACGACGAGGCGAACTTGAGCGACACGCGCGGGTACATGAATACGACCGGAGGCGGCATCGTTTACACCGCGGCGGTCGGACCGTGCGCGACCCCTCACTACACGTCGGCCGCGCCGTACTCGCTCTTCTCCCTTCTGACGACGACCGAGTGGCTGCTCGGTCTC
>JAKAVH010000106.1:0-5992 GCA_021827545.1 Thermoplasmata archaeon | reverse complement strand
GCCATCACGACTCGTGGATCACGTACCCGCCGCTGAGGGCGTTCTTCAACAACCCGTCGTGCGGCGGTTCGGGAGCCACGTACACGCTGTCGACCGCTGCGACACCGGCGGCGGGCGGATCCGTCTTGCCGCCGTCCGGAACCTACCCGGCGGGGAGCTCGGTGACATTGTCGGAGAGCCCCGCGAGCGGCTACGGGTTCGCCGGCTGGCGGGGGACCGGAATCGGCAGCTACACGGGTTCAACCTCCTCGCCCACGGTCACGATGAACTCGAACCTCACCGAAGTCGCTCTCTTCGCCCCGTGGTACCCGGTGTCGTTCCGAGAGACGGGGCTCCCCCCCGGGACGACGTGGTCGGTGACGCTCGGGGGCGTCGCGGGGTCCTCGTCGTCGACCTCGATCACGTTCTCGTTGGCCAACGGTAACTATACGTTCACGGTCGGCCCCGTGTCGGGATATACCGTCCTGCCCGAGTCGGGAACGGTCGGCGTCGCCGGCTCGGCCGTGTCGGTCGGCGTTACCTTCACCCCCGGAGCGCCGGTCGTCTCGTCGTTCATCGCGGTCCCCGCCTCCGTCTCCGTCGGGGGCACCGCTGTACTGGAGGTCACGGCCTCGGGCGGCTCCGGAGGTCTTCAGTACGCCTACTCCGGGCTTCCGCCCGGCTGCCTGAGCGCCAATACCGCGTCCCTACCGTGCACGCCCTCCGCCGGGGGAACGTACTCGATCGGCGTGACGGTCACAGATTCCTTGGGCCGGTCCGCCTCGGCCACCACCACCCTGACCGTCGGCTCGGGCGCCTCGCTCACTTTCGCCGAGACGGGCCTTCCGGTAGGGACAGAATGGTCCGTGACGGTAGGAGGGTCCCTCGCGAGCTCCTCGACGGCCACCCTCACGTTCTATCTTCCGGCTGCGAAGTACAGCTGGGTCGTCGGCCCCGTGCCCGACATGTCCCCCAAGAAGCCGGCCGGATACGTCAGCCTCTCGGCTTCCGGGACGACGGTCCCGGTCACGTTCGTCCACGCGTATCTCGTGACGTTCCAGGAGACCGGCCTCGCGGCGGGGACGGCGTGGTCGGTCGGTCTGAGGGGCGTGACGGAATCGTCCACGCTCTCCACCCTCACGTTCTGGACCCCGAACGGCACGTATGCCTACGCCCTCGGCGCCGTGCCGGGGTACACGGCCTCCGGCTCGCCGACGTCGGTGGTCGTCGCCCATGCCCCGATGACGGTCGCCGTCACGTTCGCGGCCATCTCGGGCGCAGTTCCCATCGACCATCCCGGGGACGTCACCCTCGGCCTCACGACCCCCGCCGTGCCGGGTCGACTGTTCGAGCTTGACGGTTCGATCTTCGTCCGCTCGACCTGACGCAGCCCGAGCCGGCCCCTCGGAGGGGAGGGGCGGCCCCCCGCGTCACTTCCCGACGATCACGGGTTCGGATAGTCTCATAATCGGTCGCCGGCTGCGGCCCGCGCTTCGAGGGGCATCGATGGCACGGCCGACCCGGGTCTTCTTCGTCGCCGATATCCACGGTTCCTCGATCTGTTTCCGCAAGTTCGTGAACGCGGCCCGGGTCTACCGGGCCGATGTGCTGGTCGTCGGCGGCGACATCGCGGCGAAAACGATGACGCCCCTCTTCGAGGAGGACGGCGGCTACAGCGTCACGGTCGAGGGGGAGACGCGCACCGGGCGCTCGGCGGACGAGGTCGCGAGGCTCGAGGAGTGGCTGCGGGACTCCGCGACAATCCCCTTCCGCACGACTCGGGCCGAGTGGTCGGCGCTCCTCGAGGACCGGACGAGGGCCGACCGGGTCTTCCTCGAGCTCGAGCTCGGCGAGCTGCGCCGGTGGCTCGACTGGGCGAAGGAGCGGATGGCGGGCGGAGGGTCCCGGCTCCTGCTCGGCCTGGGGAACGACGACTTCACGCCGATGGAGGACGTGATCGCCTCCGACGGATTCGCCGAGCTCACGGACCGCGAGGTCCTGAGGCTCGACGACCACCACGAGCTCCTCACGCTCCCCTACTCGAACGTGACGCCCTGGCGAACGAACCGGGAGCTCTCCGAGGAGGAGATCGCACGACGGATCGACGACGGCGTGGCCCGCCTCGAGGACCCCCGACAGGCCGTCTTCAACCTCCACGTCCCGCCGCACAACACCCCCCTCGACCTCGCGCCCCGCCTCGACGAGAACCTTACGAAAGTGATGGCCCCGGGCGGTGAGCCGGACATGGTCCACGTGGGATCGACCTCGGTGCGCTCGGCGATCGAGCGCCACCAGCCGCTCCTCGGTCTCCACGGCCACATCCACGAATCCAAAGGGTCCGTCACCCTAGGGAGAACGCCCGCCATAAACCCTGGAAGCGCGTACACCGAGGGAACGCTGCTCGGGGCGGTGGTCGACCTCGTAAAGGGCGGCGTCCGGGCGACGATGCTGACGAGCGGCTAGACACGGCTACCCGACGGCGACCGTGGTGTCGACCGAGGGGGTCGAGTCGACCTCCTGCCACCAGGGTCCCCCAAGAAAGCCAAAGCGACGCTTCGGGGCGATCGGGGCCACGAGCGCGGTGAGCGCGTCCAGGCGTTCGCGGATCTGCGCGCGGGCCGTCTCCGGGACGGCGGCTAGGACCTTCGAGCGGCCGACCATCCCGAGATTGAGCCCGATCGTCTTCCAGAGCCCCCAGTCGGATCGGAGCCGGCGCTCCAGGACGCGGGGGGAGATCTCCCCGGGTCCCTCGCCGAGCGCGTGGTCGTGCAGGAGGGCGAGGAGGTCCCGGACGTCCTTCGATTCCGGTCCGATGACGACATCGTGCTTTCCGAACGGCTCGAGGACGCGGTCCGACACCGTCACGCTCTCCGACTTTGGGATCCGCTGGATGAACTGGCCCTTGGCCAGGAGGAGGTGGGCGGGCGAGAGGGTCCAGCCGTTCCGCGGCGCGGCCTCGACGTCGTCGCGGACGTCGAAGCGGTGGCAGAAGGAGAACTCGTCCGCCACGATGTCGAGCGTCCCGAGCGCGACCTCGGAGTCCTGCTGGCCGACCACCATGTGCCAGCGCAGACGTTGCCCGCCGCTCAGCGAGTTGAAGATCCGGTCTCCCGGTGTTTCGAAGAACGTGAGACCGCTGCCCTCGGACGCGGCGACCCCGCGCAGGAATCGCTCGAACGAGCGGACCTCGTCGAGGCGGATCGCGATGTCCAGGTCGTGGAGCTCGTGCCGCAGGCCGAATGACGCCCGATTGCTCGCCGCGCAGCGCAGCCGGTGGGCGACCCCACCGAAGACGGCGAACCGCACGCCCGGTACCTGGCGCCGCGCGGCCCCCGCGAGCGCGACCGCTCTCGCGACGATCGGATCGGAGAGGTCGACCGAGTCGGGGAGCCCGAGCTCCGACCGTACCGATTCGACGGGCACCCGGTAGGTGAGCGGGAGCTCGATCGAGACCCGCTCGCGTCGGAGCGGGTCGATCACGAGTTCTACGCGCTCCCCCACGGCTCCGGCAACCCCCCCGGCAGAAAACGGGGGCGGTCGGCCTAATCGGGCGGGAGCTCCTTGCTGATCAGGTCGACCGGAATCCCCCGCCGCTTCTGGATCGCGTAGGAGGCCCAGTAGAGGACGAACCCGACGACGAATATGGCCGGCAGGACCATGAGTCCGGAATAGCTGTAGCTGCTAAACTCGAGGAACGCCGCGGTCGAGGAGGCGTAGCTGACATACCACGACGCCCCGAACGAGAGGAGCCCGACCAGGGTCAGGACGGGGACGGGTCCGATCCGGGCGCGGACGATTCGGGGGGCCTGGGCGAAGAGCTTCGGCCGAATCAACGGGAAGAGCGCCCCTCCGAGGCAGACGATCCCGACCGCGAACCAGAACCCGAAGTTGGAGTACCCGAGGTAGTTGAAGAGCGTCGTGTACACGGAGATGTAGAGCGAGACGAACGCGAAGACGGCGAGGCCGATCACCGCGACCCACGGAACGCCTCGGCGGCTCACGCGCGCGAGAGCGGAGGGGAAGACGCGGTCGAACGACCACGCGAAGACGTTGCGCGTCGGGACGATGAAGTAGATCAGGGAGAACCCGAAGAAGGTCAGGACGACCCCGAACGAGAGGAACGCCGCGAGGACCGGGCTGATGCCGCCCGAGGGAAGGATGTACGCCGCGAGGAGGAGCGGGGACGGGAACGCCGGAACCGCGACCGTACCCGACACGTAGCCGGTGCTGAGCCCCACGATGAAGTCCCGCCCGAAGGTGAGGTAGGTCGTCGCGTAGAGGACGGCGATGAGGACCGCGAAGATGATCGGGGCGCCGAAGATCGCGAGCCCCTGGGTCCGGGTGGGGCTACCTCGGATCTCGCCGGCGTAGTACGAGCTGTTCGCGTACCCCACGAAGCTGAGCATCGTGTAGACGATTCCGAGGAACGTACCCGAGGTCGTTATGGTGTCGCCCGAGGCACCGCTCGCGGCGATGGTCGCGTAGGTGTTCGCCGGGTTCGCGGCGTTCCAGTGGCTCGCGAACGTCGCCTGGTTCGTGAAGAGGAGGAGCCCGATCATGACCACGTAGATCACCGCGGTCACGGCGAAGATGCCGACCGTGGTGCGGAAGATCCACTTGGTGGGCAGGAAACTGATGAGGATGACGAGGACCAGGATGAGAGCCGAGATCGCGAAGATCTCGTTGCTCGAGCTGATCATGCTCTGGAAGGTGGTGAGGGGACCCGAGCTCCCGCCGGCGATCGCATAGCTGCCGAGCATCATCGGCAGGCCGTAGACCGTGATGTAGTAGGCGAACAGGCCCGCCCACGTGATGAAGACCGCCGAGAAGACGAGGTTGGTCGCGAGGCCAATGCTGGGATGGAAGATCCGTCCCATGAAGACGTAGTCGCCCCCCGAGCGCGGCATCGCGCTCGAGAGCATCCAGTAGACGAACCCGACCCCTACGTTGATCAGTACCCCGATGAGCACGGTGTCGACGAGGTTCGCGTTCGGGTACCCGGCGGACGCGAAGACGACCCAGAAGAAATTGACGATGATTCCCATCGCCACCAGGTTCGAGAAGAGCGCGCTCGAGGGTCCGACCGTGCGCACGAGACCCGACGCCTTGCGAACGTAGACATCCTCTCGGACCGTCACGACCTTCGGCATGTTTACGACGTTCGTCGGCGCCTCGAGCCCTAGCGTAGTGGCCACGTGGATCCCCTCAAGGCCGCGTCGAGCACCGGGCCCGAGCGACGCATTGTCACGGCGACGGGAACCCGGTATTAGAACGACCGCATGGATGCAGTTTGCGTAGGATCTGCGCACGAATGCCACCTACAATCGCCGCACGGTCCGGGACCGGGAGGAGGCTCCGCCGGTCCGAGAATCGGGTCGAGCGTGCCGGGGATTCGGGGGCCGGGGTCATCGCTTGGTTATACGTCTTCGATGCATGCTGCGGCGCCTTGTCCGACCTCGCTCCCCTCGATCCGACTCCACCGGCGGCCCGCCGCCCCACGCTCCGAAGGCGGGTCCGTGCGATCCGTGGGGCGAACCCCAACGTAGCCCTGGGGGCGGTGCTCGCGAGCCTTCTGATGGCCGGCGGAGGGCTCCTCTACTTCCTCCACTCCACCCGACCGATGGAGGCGCCCCCGGTCGACCCGGCGCCTCTACCGAGCTTGCCGACCCCCATCCGCCACGTCGTCACCATCTTCCTCGAGAACGAGCCATCGGTGGCGACCGTGCTCGACGGGCCGTTCGAGAGACATCTCGCGACCCAGTTCGCGTCCGCGAGCAACTACCACGGGCTCACCGGCAACTCGATCGTCGACTACTTGGACGCCACGAGCGGGGCCGACTCCGCGGCCGTCCTCCCGGTCCCCGGGCTCGTCGACCGTGCGGGTGAGACCTGGGCGGCGTACATGGAAAGCATGCCCACACCGTGCGACAACCGTAGCTCCGGGGTCTACTCGGTGGCCCACGACCCGTTCGTCGACTATCGCTACGTCACCAACTCCCCCTCGTACTGCGCG
>JAKAVH010000243.1 GCA_021827545.1 Thermoplasmata archaeon | reverse complement strand
TACTTCGGCCTCAAGTTCGTGGTCGGACCGATCCCTCCGATCACCACGGCGGCGATCTCGCGCGGCGTGGGTGCGCTGACCGTTCTCGGGTATCTTGCGGCCGTGCGCACGTTTCGAGCCCCCCCCCGAGACCTCTGGCCCCGCTTGCTCGGTGTCGGGGTGCTCAACAGCTCGGCGACCGCGCTCTACAACTACGGTCTGGTCTTCGGCCCGTCGCTCGCGATCCTTGCGACCCTGAGCGGCCTGTTCAGCGCCGTGACGGTCGTGCTCGCGGTGGCGTTCCTCGGGGAGCGACTCCGCCGGATGCAGTGGGGCGGGGTGGCCGCGATCTTTGTCGGGGTCGCTCTTCTCTCCTTCTTCTGAGGCTGGGCTCAGGATCGCTCATCGAACGGTATCGGTAGACGTGCGGGAAGGGCTCGGGCCGCCAAAGTCGAAGTAGACGGCCGGCCAGATATCCCCCCGGCGAGCGAAGAGAACCTCGAGGGATGCGGGGGGGCACCCCCCGGCCGACGGCATCGGGCCACAGACGCCCCTACGGTCGAGGGAACCGAAGACCGCCTTTGGGGCCGGCTTCACCCCGGACCCCGAGGAGATTTAGGCCCGGCGTGGCCCCGATCGCTCCTCCGAGGGGACGCAATCTCGGAGACGGCAATCCTCTTGGCGAAGGACCCCTTTGCCCTGGAGACGTGAACCGGGGCCGTCCGACGCGACCGGCGCGCTGCGCCGCTTTGGTGGTGCTGAGCGTCTTCGCGACGTCATTCGCTCCTGGCCTCGTAGTGGCAGCCACGGCCGGTGCGCCCGCCCGAGCCCCCGAGCCGATCCCCGCACCGACCGCCGCCCCCTCGCTCCTACTGGTCGGGGTACTGACCGGCAACCTCGACGCCTTCGGCACCCCTCCGGCGATGGCGGGGACGACGATCACGGCGTACGACCGTTGTCCCTCGACGTTCGAGTCCCTCGCGCAGTGTCGGACCGTCGCGAACACGACCACGAGCTCCCAAGGAGGGTTCACCTTCAACAGCACTCAGGTCCAGAACGGAACCTCCTACGTGCTTTCCGCCTCGCGCAACGCGATCCTCCGGGGCACCGACTTTCCCGAGGGATGGGGCGGCGGAGGAGAGGTCAACGTGACGCCGCCCGATCGATCGATCTCGATGACGGTCTATCCCTACCTCGCCTACGGCAATGCGACGATCGTCCTTCCGGGCTTTTCCTGCTGGAAGGGGCTTCTCGATAGCGGGAACGGCTGTCAGAACCCGGTCCTCTCCTGGACCCAGGACGGCGCCTACTACCTCAACGCCTCGTCGGACCTCGTGTACTACTCGTTCACCGCGAGGACGGTGACGCTGATCGGCCGGTTCACGCCGCTCTACCAGTTGTTCCCGTCCTATGCGATGATCCCGAACGAGTTGTTCATCACCCAGGACGGGAGCTACATCTACTCGTGGGGGACGCTGACGAAGACCGCCCCCACGATCACCGCAGAGGCGATGAACCTCACGAGCCACCGCCGGTTCGAACACAACTTCACCTCCTTTGGGACCCCGGCGGTCGTCAACAACGGTCAGATGCAGCTGACCGGCTGGGACGGCAACGCTTCCCAGGCGACGATCATCCTCGACAACGCCTCGGTGTACGACTGGAACCTCTGGTCGGGAACGGAGCGGCTCGTCGGCAATCTCGGTTACTTCGAGGCCAACAACGCGTACTGGGAACCCGACCTTAACGCGTACGTCAATTTCGAGGCTCAGGGAAGCGCGGCCGACGCCTGGAACGAATTCCAGCTCGTCAACGCGTCCAACCCCGAACTGCGGAGGGTCGCGAACGGGACCTGGGCCGCCGGGATCGTCGTGAACGGAGTCAATGGGGTCGCCCTCAACGTGGTCGATCATCAGCTTGCGGCCCAGGTCGAGTGGACCGAGCTGGTGTTCAACTTCAGCGGAACGGGCGTACTTGCCTCGACCCCGGCCTTTCGGGGTCCCCTCTATCCCGCGGGCACCGTACCGGCGGACCCCGTCGGCATCGCAGCCGCTTCCGACCGTCCGACCTTAAGCGACGGATGGGGGTTCGGTGGAGAGATGTCGGCGGCCAACAACAACTCCTGGGTACAGTCCTTCCTCCCGGGTCACATCGGCTACGACGCGACCAACGTGAGTCCATATCCCCTCTCGTTCGAGATGCGGGTCCCGGGGAACGCCTGGTCGTTCAAGTGGCAGCAGTGGGCGCAAGAGGGACAGTTCTACAATTCCAGTTACCTCATCTCGTTCGCGTCGTATGCGTGCAATGCCGGCGCCTGTCCGATCAATGGAAGCAGCGGCTTCGCCCTCGGAACGATCTGGTGGATCTGGCGCCTGGGGCTCCCGGAATTCCCCCCCGCGACCGACAACCCGCTGGTCGACGTCTCCGCGCCCTCGCCGACGGTCGTCGACCTGAGAGCCGCCACCACGACGACCCTCGAGCTCAATTGGAGCGCACCGAGCGGCGGCCCCATCGTCAACTATACCGTAGGGTGGGAGAAGAACGGGAGCAAAGCCTGGAGCTACGATTCCCTGCCCGGCAGCGCCGGCTCCTATCCCATCACGAACCTGTCGGCCGGACAGGTCTACCGGATCGTCGTCGAGGCATGGAACCTCCACTACCATGGTCTCAGCGGAGGGGCGACCTACGCCCGGACCGCCGCGGTCTTGCCGCCGACCAACGTTCGCGTGAGCTCCATCACCAGCTCCGGCGCGAACGTGACATGGACCGAGCCCCCGGGTATTGTCACGAACGACACGGTGCTGCTCTTTTCCGGGCTCGTGTGCACGGCAACCCCCGTGCCGAGCAACACCTCGGGGCCGGCCTCGTTCCGCGACCTCAGCGGATTGACCCCGCTGACGAACTACTCGGTCGAGATCCTTGCGTGGAACGGCACGGTCGCATCGAACTCGTCGGCGTGCGTCTCGTTCGAGACCCTGATCGGGAGCGTGTCGCAGCTGTCGGTGACGGCGAGCACGTTCGACTCGCTCTCGGTCGCCTGGCAAAACCCTTCTCCCGGCTCCTTCACCGGGGTCCTCGTGACCTGGGCCACCCACTCTCCCGGCACGCCCGGCATCACGAGCGAGGTCGGCCTGAGGGTTCTGACCACGTACACCGTTGCCGGGCTCGCGGCCCAGACCGAGTACTGGATCAGTGTATCGGCCACCAACGGGACGTTCGTTTCCCCTCCGCTGACCGTTCAGGGCACGACGCAGCCCATCCTTGTGGGGAACCTCACCCGGCTGGCCGCCACGGCGACGACGAACGACTCCGTCCAGATCTCCTGGGTCGACCCACCGCTCGGAGAGCTGACCGGGATCGACGTGATGTGGGCCACCCATACGCCCAATGTTACCGGCCCCGAGACCGAAGTCCAACTGAGCGTCGTGACCACGTACAACGTTACCGGGTTGCGGGCCGAGACCGAGTACTGGATCAGCGTCTGGGCGACCCTCGGCACGCGCGACTCGATCCCGCTGACGATCCGCGCTAGCACCCTGCCGGCGACTCCCGCCGGCGGGTCCGGGGGGAGCCGCTCCTCGGGCGGCGCCACGAGCACCTTCCCGGGAGCGTTCGGATCCGGCACGCTTCCGTACCTCGGCTTCGGCGCCGTCGGAGCCGCTGCGCTCGGGGGGCTCCTGATCCGTGCCCGACGACGGCGTCGGAGCCACTAGGTCGGTGGGACCGGAACGCGGGGGACTCCTCATGCGGCCAGCGGAGAGCCGGCCGGTCGATGGGAGCGCTCGGGGACCCGGCGAACCGAACGGGAGAGGTCGGGTCTTCCGCGGGCCCCGCCGGTGCGCTCGGGATATCCTCTCGGCGTGGCCCCCGCGGGGAACCTATTAGCAAGGGCTGCGGTAGCGGGTGCCGGTAGCTTCCATGGTGACCACGATCGACCTCATGGATTTCGTCCACGAGCTTCGAGAGGACTTCTTCGAGGCGGCGGCGAAGCAGGGCTGGAAGGAGTTCACGAAGGACCGGGGGGTCAGCATGCTCTCCTTTCGTGACGTCTTCCTCCACCTTGCGTACGTGGAGGAGCAGCACGTGACCGAGTTTTGCGAGGGCCGCCCCACGAAGTGGATGCCCGAGGTCATGAAGATCCCGCGGGACCGTTATCTCACGATCGCCGCGGTCCGACGGCGCCTCCGGGAGGTCCGTCGGATGGGCGATCGCAGGTTCCCGAAGTGGAATACCCCCGAGGAGCTCGCGAAGCCCGCGGTCTGGGTCGCGTCGAAGAAGTACCCGCTGCGACTTTCGCGGGACTCCGCCCTCGCACAGTGCGTGACCGAGCATCTGCTTCACCTCGGGGAAGTGGAGGCAATGCTCTGGCAGATGGACGTGGAGCCGCCGGACACGTTCTGGATCATGCGACGCGTGCTCCGGGGGAAGTGGCCCCCTCCGAAGTCGGCGGTGTACCCGGTCCCCGTGAGGTCCCGCACTCTCCCGAGGGCGCGCGCCGTTCCGGAGTCTCGTCGATCGAACTGAGGCGCACCCGGCGATCGGTCGCCGGGAGGCGAATCTCGACTTCCCCGGTCGCGGGGGAGCCTCGGCGGGAGACGACGACGGACCCCCCGGTCCGAGCGGACCTCTGGAGTCGCGAGAAGGGGGCGTCAGCGCTATGACGGTGCATCGAACGTCCGCGGGGCCCACGGGAGCATCGATGGCGTCACGACAACCGACCGTCCCGCCCGCCCGGCACGACCGAAGCGGGCCGCTCGGATGGCTGGGAGGGCAGATCGTGCGCCATCCGCGACGGCCGATCCTCCTCTGGGTGGCGGTCCTCGCGATCTGCCTCCTTCCCGCGGCGAACGTCGGCTCGGTGATCACCAACAGCTTCAGCAATCCTCTCCCCTCCTCGGATCAGAGCGTCCAGGCCCAGAACGCCTTCGACCAGCAGTTCCCCCACGCCTCCTCGTCGCCCTCCTCGACGATCCTCCTCCTCGAAGCTCCCCAGATCGTCGGCCCTGTCGGGCGGAATGCGACGCTCGCGCTCACCGACGCCCTCGCCGCCGACCCTCAGCTCAGGAACGTCAGTTCGATCGATTCTCTCTACTCGGCCTACGCCGGCTACCTGGCCGGCCAGGTCTCGCTGGGGTGGTCCTTCCTCGGCCCGGCCCTCCACGCCTCCCCTTCCCTGCCCACGGCGGTCAACGGTACCGCCACGGTCCTCTGGGGCCCCGTGGCGACCTACTTCGTGAACTGGCAGCACCTCGTGGCGAACCTGTCGTCCGGCACCCCGCCGTCGACCGCCGACTGGCCGGCGTACAACGCGACCGCTCCGATCTTCGCGGCGAACGCGAGCGAGAGCACGGTGCTCCACGACTTCTACGACGGGAACGCCGCGGCGGTCGGGTTCAACGCGAGCGTCTTCGGAGGGTGTCTCGGGACCGGGACCCCGGCCGCCTGTGCCGACGCGGCGGCGCGGGCGACGCTCGGGTCCGTCCTCACGACGCTCTTTCCTTCCCCGACGGCCTCGTTCACCGCTCAGGTGACCCTGACCACCCTGGGCGTGCAGAACTGGACCGAGCCGCTCGCCCGAGAGCTCACCGCGTCGACCGTGCTGGGTCTCGAGATCGGCCTCCCCCCCGCATGGATCCTGACCATCTGGCAGGCGTTCCCGGCCGGCACTCCCCCCACCTCGGGGGAGGCGTACGTCTGGGCCCGGGGGATCGTCCGGACGCTCCCCCCCACCCAGTACCCTCTGCCGATCCCGACGGCGCTGCGTCAGGCGTTCGTGAGCGGTTCCGGATCCGCCGAACTCGTCGTGATCTCGTTCAATGTCGATGACACGTACTCGGTCAACGGCAGCTCGGTGACCTTTGCCGACGTCACCGAGATCGACCACGTCACGTCCCAGGTGCTCGGTGGGACGCCGGCCTTCGTCGGGATCCAGTACTACCAAACCGGGACGGCTCCCCTCGATAGCGCGACGAGCTACCTCGCCACCTCCTCGCTGAGTCTCCTCCTGATCCTCACGATCGTGGTGCTGCTCGTGATCATGCTGCTCTACTTCCGGGCCCCGGCGGCCCCCCTGCTCGCCTTCGGCATGATCGGGATCGCCCTCGTGGCCAGCTTCGCGCTCATCTTCGTGGTCGGGAAGCTCGTGACCACGTTCAACTCCGAGATCGAATCGATCATCCTCGTCTTCCTCATGAGCATCGGGACCGACTACTCGGTCTTCCTCCTCGCGCGCTATCGCGAGGAGCTGGTCCGGGGAACCGATCCGAAGGAGGCCGTCGCAACGACGGTCCGCTGGGCCGGCCAGAGCATCACGACGAGCGGTCTCGCGGTCATGGTCGTGGCCGTCGCGCTCACGCTGTCGGGGATCAGCTTCCTCAGCCAGCTCGGCCTCACCCTCCTCATCGCTGTGGCCTGCGCCCTGGTCGCCAACCTGACGATCCTCCCGTCCGTCCTCGTGCTGGTCGGACCCCGGATCTTCTGGCCGAACTCGGGCCGGCGATTCCAACGCTACGCCGAGCGCCGGACCCATAACATCGAGACGCACCGGGACTACATCGCGCGGGCCGGCCGCTCCGCGACGCGCCGGCCCCTGCTGGTGATCGGCCTCATCCTGGCGCTCTCGGTGCCGGTCGTCGCGGTCGCGCTCCAGGTCCCGGTCTCCTACGACATCACGAACATCGGGCTCCCGGCGGACAATCCGGCGCAGATCGGCTTCGTTCACCTCCAGAACGATTTCGGGGCGAGCTACTCTTCGACGAGCTTCGCGCTCGTCACGTTCACCCAATCGGTCCTCTCGGGGGGCCAACCGGACCCGGGCGTGCTGCGCGACGTGGCGGGCTTGCAGGCCGCGATGAACTCGACCCCCGGGGTCGCCTCGGTCACGACGTTCGTCGGTCCGGGGGGAGCGCCGCTCGACGCCTGGCTCAACTTCTCGCTCCTTCCGGCCGCGACGCACACGCAGCTCAACCAGTCGCTCGGCTCGTACCTCGGAGCCGACGGAAGGACCGTCCTGTTCAACATCGCGACGAACCAGTCCGGCTATTCGGCCGCCGCGATCACGGTCATCGACCAGCTGAAGCAGAACGTCGACAGCTACGCCGCCTCCCACGCGGGCATCTCGCAGGTCTATCTCGGCGGCGCGGCCCCGACGACCCAGGACATACGATCGCTGGTGAACCAGGCGACCGAGGAGATGCTGATCGGCGCCGCGATCGGCCTCCTCCTCCTCATGCTGGTCCTCCTCGGCTCGGCGTTCGTTCCGCTCCTTGCCCTCGGCGTGATCGGGCTCTCGATCCTCTGGAGCTGGGCCGCCACCTACTTCGTGGTCGGGATCCTCGAGAACGAGGCGCTGATCTTCCTCTTGCCGCTCATTCTCCTCATCCTCGTGCTCGGGCTCGGCATGGACTACAACGTCCTCCTGCTCACCCGCGTGAAGGAGGAGCGGATCCTGGGCAACCGCGGCGCCCAGGCGATCCGGGACGCGGTGACCCACGCGGGCGGAGTCATCACGGCGGCCGCCATCATCCTCGGCGGCGCGTTCCTCCTGCTCGGGTTCACGAGCCCGCTCGGTCTGCTCGCCGCGATCGGCCTCGGGATCGGGTTCGCCGTGCTCCTTCAGGCGTTCGTCGTGCAGCTGTTTTTCACCCCCGCCGTCTTGACGGTCGGCAAGGATGCGATCTGGCGGGGCCTCCGCCGCTCGAAGTAGCGGACCGTCCGGCTCCCTCGTCCCCATCGGACCCGGAGGACTCCGGGGATCCGCGGGGCAGGGATCGGCCGATCGTTCGCGAGCCCGGCGGGGCTGCCTACCGGCCCGCGGCGCGCTCGATCTCGGATCGAGCGCGCGCCTCGGACCGAAGGGGTTTACCGTCCTGCGACTACCGACGCGCATGCGGCTACGGCTGGTCGGCCGAATCAGCACGGACGATCCCTCGAAGCTTCGGCCCGCGCTCCACGAGATCGCTCGTCGGTACGAGGGAACCTACCGGACGACGGCGGAAGGTTTCGAGGTCGAGTTCGTCCGCGAGGCTCCGGACGCCCGGGACGCCAATCGCGAGCTGCTCACCGAGCTGCGGCGCGCGGTCAAGAAGACCCGGCTCCGGGCGGAGTGGACGCACGGCACCACCCTCGAGCGGTTCTTCGACTACGTGCCGAAGGGCACGCTCCGCGCGTCCGACGCTGGGCCCGCGGGGACGCTCTAGCCTCGCGACCGAGGCTTGTCCGCCGCCAAGACCCGGGCGGGAGGATCCGGAGAGTCGCTGAACCGCGGTGCGCCGTGCCGCCGAGCGTCATGGTCTCGACCCGCAGCGACCTTCGCCGGCCCCGGTCCGGCCCCCATGATCGAACCTGGCCGACGATCCACCGGGAACCGCGACGCC
>JAKAVH010000048.1 GCA_021827545.1 Thermoplasmata archaeon | reverse complement strand
GACCCCGTCGGAGGTCGACATGTCGCGAGAGTACCCCTCCTCGAGGAGACCGTAGGCGAAGTAGGAGCCGCTCCCGACGGAGACGAATCGGTCCTCGATGCAGCCGCCCGCGGGATCCACCGAGAAAACGTGGTTCCCCCGGCCGTCCACCCCGCCGAGGATCAGCCAGGCGTAGTACGGATAGAATCGGTTCCCGTTGAGGATGTTCGCCAGCAGCGTCGCCGCCCCTTCGGCCGTCAGAGGAGCGCTGCGGCGCAGGCGGTAGAGGGAGACCTCGGCCCGGAGATACCGGGCGAGGACCTGCGCGTCGCCCACGAGCCCCGCGATCGTGATCCCGATGTTCTGGTCGATCTTGAACAGCTTCTGCGTCTGCTTGTTCGAGATGACGTTCCCGGCGGTCGCCCGGCGCTCGGTCGCCAGCACCACGCCGTCCTTGCAGACGAGCCCGATCGTCGTCGTGCCCTTCAAGAGGCGCTCCTCATCGGCAGCGCTGACCCCGCTCTGCATCCACTACCTCCGGTCCACCGGATGACGGGAGGCGGACCCGGGCTCGCTATATAAGGGCTCACGCGCCGCTTACCGACGGACCACTCGGGAACCGACGGAAAGGCACGGATCGAGGGGGGAGACCCGCTCCGGGCCCGCCCGTCGCTCTTCGAGCGGGGAGGTTTCGCGGGGAACTTGGCCCCCCAAGTCAAAGAGCATTAAAGGCGGACCCGTTTCCGCCCGCCGGTTCGCATGCTCCAGCACGAAGTGGTCGTCGTGGGGGCCGGGCTCGCAGGTCAACGGGCCGCGCTCGCGGCGGTCGAGGCGGGCCGCGACGTCGCGATCGTCTCGAAGCTCCACCCGTTGCGGTCCCATTCGGGCGCGGCGCAGGGCGGCATCAATGCCGCCGTCGGCGCCGAGGACTCGGTCGACACCCACATCTACGACACGGTGAAGGGCTCGGACTACCTCGGAGACCAGGACGCGATCGAGTTCTTCTGTCGCGAGGCCGGCCCGACGGTCATCGAGATGGAGCACTTCGGCACCATCTTCAGTCGGGGCGCGGACGGTTCCCTCGCACGGCGGGCGTTCGGGGGGGCCGGCTTTCCCCGTACCATCTACGCCGCGGACCGCACGGGGCTCGCGCTCCTGCAGGGCCTTTGGGAGCGTCTCGGCACCGAGCGGTTTGCGCTCTACGAGGAGACGGAGCTCGTACGATTGGTCGTGCGTGACGGGCGGGTCCAGGGGTTGATCGCCCTCGACCGGCGGCGGGGGGAGTTCGAGGAGATCGCCGCAAAGGCGGTCGTGCTGGCGACGGGGCCGGCGGGCCGGATCTACGGCCGCACGACCAACGCCCACAGCTGCACCGGGGACGGGCTCGCGGCCGCCTACGACGTCGGGGCGTTCCTCAAGGACATGGAATTCGTCCAGTTCCATCCGACCGCGCTCCTCGAATCGAGCATCCTCATCACCGAGGGGGCCCGCGGCGAAGGGGGGTACCTCAAGAACGCCGCCGGGGAGCGGTTCATGTCGAAGTACGCCCCCCACGTCGTCGAGCTCGCGTCGCGCGACGTCGTCTCCCGCGCGATCGTCACGGAGGTGAAGGAGGGCCGGGGGCTCGCGGGGCCGTACGGAGGCTACGTTCACCTCGAGCTGATGCATCTCGGGAAGGAGAAGGTCGAGAGCCGCCTCCAGGAGATCTGCGACTACAGCCGTCACTTTGCGGGGATCGACCCGGTGACCCAGCCGATCCCGGTCTACCCGGCCCAGCACTACATGATGGGCGGCATCGGGACCAACATCCGTGGCGAGACGAACCTCGCCGGGCTCTACGCGGCGGGAGAGGCCGCGTGTGTATCGATCCACGGCGCGAACCGGCTCGGCGGGAACTCCCTCCTCGAGACCCTGGTCTTCGGAAAGCAGGCCGGGATCGCGGCGGCGGCGTACGCGGCGGCGGCGCCCCGGCCCGAAATGCACGCCACCGACCTCGAGACCGCGGTCGCCCCGCTGCGCGCGTGGTCCGGCCGCACCGAGGGGGAGGATCCGTCCGCCCTGCGCACCGAGATGCAGGAGACGATGGACCGGTACGTCGGGATCTACCGGAACGAGGCCGACCTCCTCGAGGGGCTCCAGCGGATCCGCCGGCTTCGCGAGCGGTTCGAGCGAGTCCGGGTCGTCGACCGGTCGACGGTCTACAACCTCAACCTCACCGACGCGATCGAGACCGGGAACATGCTCGAGCTCGCCGAGGTGATCGTGGTCGGCGCCTACGCACGGCTCGAGAGCCGCGGCGCGCATTCGCGCACGGACTATCCGAAGCGCGACGATGCCCGCTGGATGCGGCACACCATGGCCGCTCGCGGCCCCGAGGGTCCCACCTTGAGCTACTCCCCGGTCGCCTACACGCGGTGGGAACCGAAGGAGCGGGTGTACTGATGACCGAAGGCACGATCTCGGCCACGTTCGATGTGTACCGTCACGACCCGGCGAAGGGGGACCGCCCGCGCTACCAGCGGTACACGCTCAAACTCTCGCCCCACACGCCGGTGCTGACCGCCCTGCTCCAGATCCGGGCGGAGGTCGATCCGAGCCTCGCGCTGCGGTACTCCTGCCGCAGCGCGATCTGCGGCTCGTGCGCGATGCAGATCAACTCGAAGAGCCGCCTCGCGTGCGAGACGCACATCGGCCCCGAGATCGAGCAGCACGGCCGGATCGTCGTCGAGCCGATGCGCAACCAGCCGGTCCTTCGGGACCTCGTGGTCGACCAGGCGTCGTTCTGGAAAAACTATCACCGCATCGAGCCGTTCCTCAAGCTCGATCCCGCGCATCCCATGCCCGAGGGCCGGCCCACGTCGATGACCCCGGAGGAGGTCGAGCGGTTCAAGGAGACCCCGCGCTGCATCGCGTGCGCGTCGTGCTATTCCGCCTGTCCCGCGGTCGAGGCGGACCCGGGGTTCCCGGGGCCGATGGCGCTCGCGAAGCTCTACCGCTACGTGGTCGATCCGCGCGACCGGGCCCACCAAGACCGTCTCGTCCGGGTGCAGGCGGACGGTCTCTGGATGTGCCTGCGCTGCCATCTGTGCACGGACTCCTGCCCGAAGGACGTTCGGCCGTCCGAGCGGATTCGGGACCTCAAGGAGATGGCGATCGCCGTCCAGGGGGCGACCGAGCACGGCTCGCGTCACGCGGTCGGCTTCAAGGACAACCTCCGGGACCGCGGCGTGCTGAACGAGAGCCGGCTCGTCCGCCAGACGTACGGGACGCTCGGCATGGCCGGCCAGCTCGTGCAAGGCCTCCACGTGCTTCGGAAGAAGCCCGAGGTGATGCGCAAGCCGCACCCGATCGAGGGCGTCGACCAGATCGAGAAGATCTACGAGGCGCTCGACCGGCCCTCGGAGGACGGTGCATGAGGATCGCCTACTATCCGGGCTGCGTCGCGCAGGAGTCGGGGAAGGAGCTCGACCTCGCGACGCGCTGGGTCGCGCGAGCGCTCGGCATCGAGCTCGTCGAGTTCCCGAGCTTCTCCTGCTGCGGCTCCGGGTTCGTGGACGAGGCGAACGAGGTCCTCAACGTCGCCATCAACGCCCGGAACCTCGCGATCGCCGAGAAGGCCGGTCTCGACCTCCTGACGATCTGCTCGACCTGCCAGGGGATGCTCACGCTCGCGAACCTCCGCTACCCGGACCCGGCCGTCCGGCCTCGGGTCGAGGCGGCGCTTCGTCCGCTCGGGATCGAGTACCGTGGGTCCGTGAAGGTCAAGCACCTGCTGCGCGTCCTCATCGAGGACGTGGGGCTCGACGCGCTCCGCGCCAAGGTCCGACGACCGCTCGCGGGCCTCAAGGTCGGCGCGTTCTACGGCTGCCACCTCCTCCGTCCGACCGACGAGATGGGCTGGGAGGACGGCGAGGAGCCGCACGCGTTCGAGGACCTCCTCGAAGTGCTCGGCGCCTCCCCCGTCTACTACCGCGGCCGGGTCATGTGCTGCGGTTTCCCGATCCAGTTCGTGAAGTCCGACGTCGCGAGCGGGATCGCCGGCCGACAGATCCTCGACGCGAAGTCCCACGGCGCCGAGGCGATGGCGACCCCCTGCCCGCTCTGCCACATCTCCCTCGATGCCTACCAGAACCGGGCGGAGAAGAAGGTCGGCGCTCCGCTCGGGATGCCGATCTTCCACCTGCCCCAGGTCGTCGGGCTCGCGCTGGGGGCGACCCCGGAAGAGCTGGGGCTCGCGCGCCATCTCGTGCCCACGGAGCCGGTCCTTGCGAAGGTCCCCCCAGCGGCCGTCCACTGAGCTTTCCCCGGACGGTCGCCGCCGCTACGCGAGCGGAACCCCCTGGGAACCCAGGGTCGGCTACTCGCGAGCGCTCCGCGTGGGCGACCGGGTGCTGGTCTCGGGGACCACCGCGACGGCTCCGGACGGCCGGATCGTGGGGCCGGGCGACGCGTACCGTCAGACCGTCCGGGTCCTCGCGAACATCGACCGGGCGCTGCGGTCCCTCGGGAGCTCGCTCGACCACGTCGTCCGCACCCGGATCTACGTCACCGAGCTCGCCGACTTCGATGCCATCGCCCGCGCCTTCGCTGCCCGGTTTCGCCGCGTCCGCCCGACCGCGACGCTCGTGAAGGTCGCCGGGCTCATCGACCCGACGATGCGGGTCGAGATCGAGGCGGAGGCGGTGGATCCCCTCCCTCCGGCCCGACCGGCAGCGGCCCGGCAACGGGTCCGTCCGGGTCGGCCGGCGGACCCTCGGCGGCCCGGAGGGTCCGTCCCCCGGCGCCCTGCGTGACGTAGAGGTGGAGCCGGTCGCAGGTGCGGCGGAAGTAGCCGCCGCCCTCGCCGCCGACGTACGTTCGTCGGAGCTCCTCGGCGATCTCCGCGTCCGACCCGCGCGACGTGACCGCGGGTGAGAACATGCAGCCGAAAACGAGGAAGCGGTGGCCCTCGAGCTCGAAGCGGTCGGTCTCGGAGGCTCCGCAGAACGGACACGCGAGCACGGCGCACCGGACGGCGCACGCGGCGATTAAGCGTTGGCGGGGGCGATCAGTCGATGTAGCCGAGCGAGCGGAGCCGCTCCTTCAGGTGGCGCTCGTCCTCCTCGCTGAACCCCGAGTCCGCTCCGGGTCGCTCGAGCAGCCGCGCGAGGACGAACTCGACGAACGCGTCGACCGTGGGGAACGCCGAGCCTCGCATCCGCTCTTCGACCGCCCGAACGAGCTCGGCGGGGAGCGCGATCGAGCAGGAGGGACCCCCCGGGGCTCCGCTGCGCTGCGTCCCGTCGGGCCCCGTCACGGCTCACTCCCACTCGATCGTCGCGGGCGGCTTGTCGGTGACGTCGTAGAGGACCCGGACGACCTGTCCGGAGAGCTCCCGCGTCACGCGCTCGGCGATCCGAGCGAGCAGGAGGCGCGGCAGGGCCATCGCGGTCGCGGTCATCGCGTCGATGGACTCGACGACCCGCACGCTGACCGCCTCTCCGTGAACCCGGTTGTCGCCCAGCACGCCGACGGTCCGCACGGGCAATAGGACCGCGAAGTACTGCCAGGGCCGAGCGATCTCGCCGGCGGCGACGGCCCGCTCGATCTCCTCCTCCACGATCGCGTTCGCGACCCGGGCGCGTCGGACGCGCTCGGGAGTCACCGGGCCGGTGACCCGCACCGCAAGCCCGGGACCGGGGAACGGCTGACGTTCCGCCTCGGGGATGCCGAGGTGGTGGGCGAGCGCACGGACCTCGTCCTTGTAGAGGTCCCGAAGTGGCTCGACCAGGCGCAGCCGGAAGTCCGCCGGGATCCCGCCGACGTTGTGGTGGGTCTTGATGGTGTCGCGAAGCGCTCCTCCGCTCTCGATCCAATCGGGGGCGATCGTCCCCTGAACGAGGGAGTCGGCGCCGAACTTCGCCGCCTCCTCCTCGAAGAGGCGCACGAACGCGGTCCCGATCCGTCGGCGCTTCTCTTCGGGGTCGTCGACGCCGGCGAGCGCGGCCAGGAAGCGGTCGGCCGCGGGGACGACCTCGAAGTGAAGACCGCTGTCTCGGAAGAACGCGCGCACCCGCTCGACCTCGCCGGCCCGGAGGAGCCCGGTGTCGACGAAGATCGCCCGGGCCCGCTCGCCGAGCGCGCGCTCGATGAGGAGCGCCGCGACGGTCGAATCGATGCCGCCGGAAGCGGCGACGATCGCGCGGCCGGGGACTTCCGCGGAGAGCCGGGCGACCGATTCCGCAACGAACTTGGCCGGATCGATCACGGGGGGCTTCCCGGGGCCACCGGGGGCTCCTCCCGCCACTTCGCCCGGTAGCGCTCGAGAACGGCGTACAACTCGGGGTACTTGAGCGCGAGGACCTCGGTCGCGAGGAGCGCCGCGTTCTCCGCCGCGTCGAGGCCGACGGACGCGACCGGGATGCCGGGCGGCATCTGAACGACCGAGAGCAGGCTGTCGAGGCCGAGCCCGCGGTGGAGCGGGACCCCGACGACCGGTTTCAGCGTCCGCGCGGCGACGACGCCCGGCAGCGCCGCGGACAGCCCGGCCATCGCGATGAAGACGTCGGTGTCGGGGTCGCCGACCAGTCGGTCGACCTTGTCGGGGTTCCGGTGGGCGGAGGCGACGTGGACCTCCGACGGAACGCGGAACTCGTCGAGCCGGGCCTTGACCTTGCCGGCGATCTCGAGGTCGGACTTGCTCCCTACGAGGACGGTGACCTTCACGGCTGTTTGGGAGGCCGGCCGGGAGAAAACCTTGGCGCCGGTCGGTCGCAAGATGGATTGATAGCCCCCTCCGCGTGGGGGACCCCGATGGAGCTCCGGCTCCACCGGGGGGGGCGGTTCCGCCGGTGGCTGGGCACCCGATTCGGGGGCGACGAGCAGCTCGGGGACCGGCTCTGGCGCCGCTGCCTGCACGGCATCGGGGCGGCGGTCCTCCTCTACTACGTGATCCCCGATGGTTTCTTCGTCGTCCTCTCCAAGGAGGAGGTCCTCGTCCTCGCGCTCGCCGCGGTCGTCCTTCTCGAGGTGCTGCGGCACGGGGCCGGCCTCGAGCTTCCGACGCTCCGCCCGTACGAGGAGGCGCGGATCGGCAGCTACGTGTTCTACGCGCTCGCCCTCGCGGGGGCGGTGCTTCTTTTCCCGCGGCCGATCGCCGCGGCGGTCGTGCTCGGCACGGCGTTCGTGGACCCGCTCGCCGGCGAGCTCCGCGCCTCGGCCCGCTGGCACCGGACCTATCCGGTCGTGCCGGCGCTCGCCTACGCCGCCCTCGCGTTCGTCGGGCTCGCGGGGATCGGGGACTGGCCGGCCGTCCCGGCCGCGGGGCTCGCCCTCATCGCCGCGCCGCTCGCGGTCGCCTCCGAGTGGCCGAAGATCCCCTGGATCGACGACGACCTCGCGATGACGTTCGTCCCCGCGATCGTCCTGTACCTTGTCGGGGGGATCGCGCTCGGGCTCCCCGGGGGATCCCCGGTCGCCTAGACGATCGGGGTCAGAACGGCGTGCGGGGCGCCCTTCTCCGGGTCGGGGCTGATCGCGTAGATCGTCGTGCGCGGCCGGATCCCGTAGATGCACGGGGCGTTGTCGATGTTGATGATCCGGAAGTACGTGTCCATCATGTTCAGGATCTCGCTCGAGACCAGAAGCCCCGGTTTCAGGAGACCGATGCCGAGGTTCCCGACGTGCTTGGTGCGGGAGACCCCCTGGAAGTACATCCGGATGGCGACCTGGTCGCCCATCAGGCTCTCGAAGGTGTCGAACCCCGTGTACTCGAGGAACGGCTTCCGCTCCGGGCCGGCGACCGACTTCTCCGCGGTCACCATCGCGCGCATCGCCTCGTCCCGGCCGTACCGGGCCATCGGCAGGATGTACGGTTCGTCCGTCTCGTTCGCGGTGTAGTCCGGCACCCGCACGCGCGTATCGAACTGGTTCGGCGGCACGTGCCGGACCAGCGTCTCCCGGAGCTTCTCGGGCGACTCCCCCGCGGCGAGGACCGAGATGATCCCGCGTCCCTGCGAGAGGAAATTGAGGAAGGTGGGCGTGAAGAGCATGTAGTAGTCGTCGATCCCGACGTTCACGTCGACCTCGAAGGCGTTGAAGCTACCCCGGCGGAATCCCCCACCGAGAAGCTTGTCGAAGTCGGGGATCCCCGTCGAGTAGAACCGCTCGGGGTCCACGAGCGGCTTCCAGCTCCCGCTCGGCACCGTCGCGCTCGCCCCGTCGCGGATGCCGAGCGCCTCGAACCGGCCCCCGTCGAGGGTGACGGCGTAGCGGGCCCGGCCGATGTTCGTCGCGCGCAGCTTCTCGAGGCGAAGGTGCCGCACCCGGCGCTCGTCCAGCTCCTCGCGCTGGATCGAGATCAGTCCGTCGACCAGGTACTCGATCCCCCCGGCCTCGGGTTTCTCGAGGATCATGACGACGTCGGTGCTGGAGCCCTCGACGAGATCCTTCTGGAGGGCCATGACGAACTCTTCCATCTCGAGGCCGTACTT
>JAKAVH010000260.1 GCA_021827545.1 Thermoplasmata archaeon | reverse complement strand
CGGGCGCGCCGTCTCCCCGCAGCTCTACATCGCGGTCGGGATCTCGGGCGCGATCCAGCACCTCGTCGGGATGGTGAGCTCGCGCGTGATCGTCGCGATCAACTCGGACGCGTCCGCCCCGATCTTCAAGGTCGCCGACTACGGGATCGCGGGGGACCTCTTCGAGATCGTGCCGGCGCTCACGGCCGAGGTCCGACGGGTCCGCGGGATCTAGACGAGGGGGCGTCCCTAGACGCTCCGGACCACGTCCGACCCGTCCTTGAGGAGGCGGAAGAGGGAGATCCCGGACTCCTTCTGCACCTCCCGGAGGAGGTGGCGGAGCGGACGCTTCGGACCGCCGGTCTCCGACATCATGGAGTGGAAGAGCGCGGTCGCGAACTTCGGGTACGCCGTGTAGATCCGGGGATTCCACTTCACGTCGTCCATCCGCTCGAAGTCGCGGAAGTCGGGGAGCACTCCGCTCGCCTCCAGGCGGCGGTCGTACTCCGCAAGACGCGCGGCGGACGGATCGTTCGCGGCCTTCGCGGCGAGCGCCGTTTCGGCCGCGGCGAGGCCGGTGCGGACCGCGTAGTTCATTCCCTGGATCACGAGCCCGTTCGAGAAGACGAACCCGGCGGCGTCCCCCGCGACCATCCAACCGTCACCGTGGAACGCCGCCGGACGGCTGGCCCACCCCGAGCTGATCAGCTTCGCCCCGTACTCGACGAGCTCGGCTCCGCGCAGGGTCCGCGCGATCGCCGGGTGGAGCTTGAACTGTTCGATCATCTCCGTCGAGTAGGTGTTCCGTCCGAAGAGCGACCGGAGGTTGATGATCAGCCCGAGCGAGATCGTGTCCCGGTTCGTGTAGAGGAATCCCCCCGCCATGACGCCGGGCGCGAAGATCCCGGTGACCCACTCCTCGGCGTGTCCCTCGCCCGGGCCGAGCTGGAACCGTTCCTCGATGACCGACGCGTCGAGCCGATAGACCTCCTTGACGCCGAGCTCGGTCGCCGTTCCCGAGAGGCGTGGGTTCGGCCGGATCGGGGTGCCGAGGGTGACCCGGGAGTTGGTCCCGTCCGCCACGATCGTGACGGGCGCCTTCATGGTCTCGCCGCCCTGGACCACGCCGCGCACGCGCGTCCCCTCCCAGTTCAACCGGTCGACCGGTACGGAGGTGACGACGGTCGCCCCCGCCTCCTCCGCCTTCCGGGCCAGCCAAGCGTCCGTGCGCGCGCGCAGGACGGAGTGGGCGACGAACGGCTCGCGTCGCCACCCCCCGTCCTCGTAGTCGAAGGCGAGGGAACGCTCGGGGGTCATGAGGCCGAAGCGCTTGCGCACGATGTGCCGCTCGACGGGCATATCGTGCCACCACCCCGGGACGATCGCGTCGAGGTCGTGGCCCCAGAGGACGCCCCCCGAGAGGTTCTTCGCCCCCGCTTCCGCGCCGCGTTCGAGGAGGAGGACGTTCGCCCCACCCTGGGCGAGGCGGATCGCCGCAGAGCTGCCGGCGAGGCCGGCACCGACGACGATCGCGTCGAACTCGTCCGCCATGGGGAGTGCTCACGCACTCGGCCCGGCGCATTTAACGGTGCGCGGACCGGGCGCCCGTTCGGACGCCCCGTCCGTCAGCGGGGAGGTGGGTTGTTCCACACGACCGGACCCCGGGCGCTCTGGAGGTCGACCGTCGCGTTCTCGATGCGCTTCTGGAACGTGAACGGCTTCGGCACGCCCTTCCAGTCCTCGTTGCCCAGGTGCTGGCCGCCTTCCGAGCTGACGCGGACCGTCCCGTAGCCAAGGAGCCGCCGGCCGGCCGTCTGGTGGACGTCCACCCCGCGGACCTGGAGGATGGGGATCTCGTCGAATTCGCGGCCGAGGATCCCGCGTTGGACGATCACCCGGCGACTCGTGACCGCGTAGACGGTCGAGATCCACCGGAGATAGCGGACCAGGATCCAGAGGAGGCCGATCAGCGCGAGGAGACCGAAGAGGTACTCGATGTAGCGCGGGGCCGTCCCGAGTCGGGAGAGGGCGTCCGAGTAGGCCGCGATCTGTCCGAACCAGCCGTGGATCTTGGCGGCCGTCAGATAGGTGAGCGCTCCGAAGAGGAGGGTGAAGACGACCGGCCCGGGGAAGTAGAACAGACCCGTCGCGCGGGTCTCGTCGAGCAGAACCTCCTGGTCGGCGAGGTACGTCGCCTTGAGGAGCCGCGGCATCGACCGAGGGGAGGCGGGGGTGGCCATCGAGCGTTGTACGGGCATCGCTCGGTCATAAGCCCTCGGCCCGAGCGGTCGCGGAGCTCCCCCCTTATAATCCCCCTCCGTACGGGACGACCGTGGGGGTCACGGACTGCCACGTGCACATCAACCCGATCGCCGAGATGCGCCCGGACGCGCTCGGACTGCTCGCCGGCGTCGACCCCGCGAACGCCCGCCTCCTCGGCGATCCGACGGCGTTCCTCGAGTACCTCGATACGTGCGGGGTCGAACGTGCAGTGCTCGTGAACTACGTGGCTCCCGAGGTGATCGGGTACACGGAGGCGACGAACCGGTTCGTCGGGGAGTACGTCCGGGCCGACCCCGACCGCCTGATCGCGTGCGGAGGGATCCGTCCCGATCACCCGGACCCGGAACGCGAGGTCGACCGGCTCGTGAGCGAGTTCGGGATCCGGGCGATCAAGCTCCACCCTCCGCATCAGCTGTTCCGTCCGAACGCGTACGTGGACGACCCGCGTTCGACCCTGCGAGCGCTCTACGCGGCGGCCGAGCGGCGGCGACTCCCCGTGATCTTCCATACCGGCACGTCGGTCTTCCCCCGGGCCCGCAACCGGTACTCGGACCCGCTCTACGTCGAGGACGTCGCCCTCGATTTCCCCGACCTCACGATCGTCCTCGCTCACGGGGGCCGGCCGATATGGATGGAGACGGCCGTCTTTCTCGCCCGGCGGTTTCCGAACGTCTGGCTCGAACTCTCGGGTGTACCGCCGAACCGTCTCCTCGAGTACTTTCCCCAGCTTGCGCGGATCGCCGCGAAGACGCTCTTCGGGACCGACTGGCCGGGCCCCGGCGTTCGCGACCTCGGGGCGAACCTGCGCGCGTTCCGGGCCCTCCCGCTCGCGGAGGAGGCCGCCCGCCGTATCCTCGAGGAGAACCCGCTCGTCGTCTTTCCCCGCCGGGCGCCCTCTTGAAATAGTCGGCACCGCTCGGCCGGCCGTGCCCGACACTCCCGACCCCCCCGCCGAGACGTCGACCCCTCCGGCCGGCGAGCGAGAGGTCGCGAGCGTCGAGGTCGTGGAGGGCGGCGAGGAGCTCGGGCGGCTTCCGTTGCCGCGGCGCAACCGGGGGGAAGTCTTCGGGATCGCGAACCAGCTCCTCGGCGCGGCCCGGATCCGGGTGATGTGCGAGGACAACGTCTCGCGGATGGGCCGGATCACCGGGAAGATGAAGAAGAAGATGTGGATCCGCGAGGGGGACCTGCTCATCCTCCGGCCCTGGGGATTCCAGGAAGGGAAGGCCGATATCCTCTTCCGCTACAGCCGGACGCAGGCGCAGTACCTCGCCCGCCGCAGCCTTTTGCCGGCGTCGGTCAATGTTTTCGGAGGCTCCGAGGCCCCGGCGCCCGCCGGCGCCTCCGCCGCGTAGCCTCGGTACCGATGTGGGCCGCCTCGCGCCGCGCGCTCTCCTCGGTGGAGATGGCCGTCATCGAGGAGAACGCGGTCGCGCTCGGCGTCACGATCGATGCCCTGATGGAGAGCGCCGGTCGCGCCGTCGCCGAGGAGGTCGTGCGCCACCTTCCGCCGCCTCCGGCCCGGGTCGCGGTCGTCGCCGGCTCGGGCAACAACGGTGGGGACGGGACGTGCGCCACGTTCTACCTCCAGCAGTGGGGGTACTCGCCCGAGGTGTGGCTCGTTCACCCTCCCTCGGAGATCCGCTCGCGCGCCGCGCGCCGATGCTTCGACCGGATCGAACACCGCTGTCCCGTGCACGTCCGCGTCCCGCGGCCGGAGGAGCTCGCGACCATGCCGCTCGTGGTTGACGCCCTCCTCGGCACGGGCCAGTCCGACCGGATGCGGTCTCCCGTCCGGGAAGCCGTCGAGGCGATCCGATCGAGCCGGGCCCCCGTCCTCTCGGTCGACCTCCCGACGGGCGTCGCCGACCCCGAGGGACTGCGGCCGTCGTGGACCGTGACGTTCACCACCGTGAAGGAGGAGATCGCGCGCGGGAACGCGGGGCAGGTCGCCGTCCGGGAGATCGGGATCCCGCCCGACGCTTGGCGGCGGACCGGTCCGGGCGAGTTCCTCCTTTTCCGCGTGCCGAGCGGCACGTCCGACCGGGGCCGGACGGGCCGTCTGATCGTGGTGGGAGGGGGCCCGTACGCGGGCGCACCGGCCCTCGCCGGCCTCGCGGCGCTGCGCTCGGGGGCGGAGCGGGCGACGATCGTCGCTCCCCACGGCGCGAGCGAGTCGGTCCAATCGTTCAGCCCGAACCTCGTCGTCCGGGCGGTCGGCCTCGGACGCTTTCGCCCGAACGACGTTCCCGAGATCCTCGAGTTCGTGCGCGCGGCACCCCCCCGGGCGCTCGCGGTCGGCATGGGGGCGGGGGCGCATCCCGAGACGATCGAGGCGCTCCGCACGTTACTGCGGGAGCTCGTGGGAACCGTCCCGCTCGTCGTGGACGCCGACGCGCTCGCCGCGCTTCCCACGTCGCAGGAGATCGCCGAGCGGCCGGCGTCGGCCGGCGTCGTCGCGACGCCCAACACGGGCGAGTTCGAGCGGGTCCTCGGCGGCGTCGCCACCGGCCCGCAGGAGCGGACGAGCGCCGACGTCGCCCGCATCGCGTCGGAGCGCCGGCTCACGTTGCTCGTCAAGGGGCCGTCGGACCTGGGCTCGGATGGGGAGAGCTCGTTCGAGAATGCGCACCACCACGCGGCGATGACGGTCGCCGGGGCGGGCGACGTGCTCGCCGGGGTGGTCGCGAGCCTGCTCGCCCAGGGACTCTCCCCGTTGCACGCCGCCCGCCTCGGCACGTACTGGACCGGCGAGGCCGGTCAGCGCGCGGCCGCACGCCGGGGGTTCGGGCTGCTCGCGACGGACGTCCTCGACGAACTGCCGGGGGCCTTGGTCGCGGGGCTCGAGCGGGTCCACCGCGCCGCGTAGAACCGGGCCGCGCGCTCGGAAGGCGTCCGGCCCCCGGACCTCTCGGTCGAGGGGGTCGATGGGTGCGTCCGCCCGGGCTCGCGAGCGGAACGGGGACGGCCGGGGGCCCGACCAATGCCGGTCGGCGCGTGCCGACGCTCCGGTTCCGACTCGCCCGGGAGAGACCGCGGGGCACGTGCGCCGGGGCTCCTTCGAAACCGGGGACTCCGAGCGTGGCCGGTCGGCGAGGACGGTCTGCGGCGCATTCGCCCCGTTCTTCGTGGTCGTCCGAAGGCTCGGAGACGGGGCATCGCGCCACGTACGCGTCGGCCGGAACCGGCCCCTCGGGCCAGCCCCGTTCGCCCGCGAACGCCCCCGCGCAGGATGCGAGGGCGCCGACCGCGCGCGAGGAACGGACGCGCCCAGCCGGGGGATTCCACGTCTAGGCGTAGCGGACGCGGCCGCGGATCGCCTTCGCCCGCGCTCGGACGGCCGACTCGCCGCGAGGATTCCCTTCGGCGTACCCCTCATGGAACGATCGGACGAGCTGGTCGGCGTTCGAGTGAAGCGCACGGAGGTCCTCCTCGACCAGATGGAGGTCGATCCCGAGCTCCTCGACGCCCGGGTTGCGCGAGCCCATCGACAGGTCGAGGAAGGCGGGCGGCTGGAGGGGGCCGTTCGGGAACAGAACGTTCGAGCTCGTGAGGTCACCGTGGGCGATCGACCCGGCGTGCAGTCGTCCCAGCGCGAGGCCGAATCCGCGGACGGCCGCGACCACGGAGGAAGCCGGGATCGCGGGGTCCTCGAGGAGCTGGCGGAGCGTCGGTCCCGGCAGCTCCTCGAGAATCAACCGGTGGCGAGGGAGGTCGATGTCGTAGACGATCGGGGTCCGCACGCCGAGGCGACGCGCGTCGACGAGGAGACGCGCCTCGGTACGGGTCCGCTCGCGCCTCAGCCGCTCGTCGAGCGCCTTCGGACGGTACGATTTGAGGTCGCGCTCCTTGAGGAGGGCCGGGAACCCCCACCAGTCGACCCGACGGATCGTGGCTTCCGCGCCGCGAGAGAGCGGCCGCTCGGCGGCGGGGGGGTCGTCCATCGGACCCTAGCGGCCCTTCCGGGCCTGAAGGATGCGGGCGATCGCCTCGCGCGCGAGGCGAGCCGCGAGCGCGCTCGTGTTGCCGTTGTCGTAGTGCGGGCTCACTTCCATGATGTCGAGTCCCGCGAGCCGGGGGGCCGCTTGGTCGATGACATACTTCACGTCGCGGGGGGTGAGGCCGAACGGCTCGGGGGTGCCGGTACCCCCCGCGTAGGCAGGGTCGATCGCGTCGATGTCGAGCGAGATGTAGATCCGCTCCGTCTTCAGCATGTTCAACGCTCGCTGGACGGACGCCGAGATCCCCTCCTTCGCGATCTCGTGGGCGGTAACGATGGACATCCCGATCGACCGGTTGTCGTCGACCTCCTCGTGCGACACCGACCGGACCCCGAGGACGACGATGTTGCGCGCGCCGACCTTCTCGAGGATCCGGCGGGAGGAGCAGGCGTGGCTGCGCGCGTCGCCGAGGTAGCTCGCGCGGAAGTCCATGTGCGCGTCCAGGTAGAGGACCCCCAGGCTCGGCGCGCCGTCCGGATACGCCTCGACGACCGGCGGAGAGCACGCGTGGTCCCCGCCGAGGACGATCGGAACCTTCTTCGCCGCGTAGATCGGACGGATCTCCTCGCGCAGCGCCCCGACCATATCGGCCGCGCTGCCGAACTCCTCGGTGTTTCCGAGGTCGTGGATCGGGGCGTCCGAGAGGTCGATGCCGGTCTCGAGGTCGTAGGACTCGAAGTTCCACGAGTGTGTCCGGATCGAATCCGGACCGAAGCGGGCGCCCGGCCGGAACGATGTCGTGCGGTCGAACGGGACCCCCACGATGACGAACTCGGCGTCCTCGAAAGAGGCCCGGGCGTCGGCGAACGTCGTCGGCCGCTGCACGACGGGGCGACAACCGTGCCCTATAAGAATCGGCGCCTGGCCGGCGAGGCTACGGCGGGCCGTTCGCGGCCGCCGGCGGTCGGTGGAGGCGACCCCGAACGGTCGGCCCGCCGTAGACGAGCTGAAGGGCGACCAACGAGACCACGGTCACCCCGATCGCCATCGCGAGGAGCCCGGGGTACCCGCCGAACTCGATCGCGACCGCGCCGACGAGCGGTCCGAGGCTCCAGAGCGAGGAGTTGACGAGGGCGAAGACGCCCAGGTACTCCGCCCGGCGGTCGGCCGGAGCTATCCGGGCGACCCAAGCGCTCATCGCCGGGTTGAGCCAAGAGATCCCCGCGCTGCGAACCGCCTGGGCGGGAACGACCTCCTCCCACGTCGTCGCGGCCAGGAAGATCCCATACGCGGCGAGGCTCAGGACCGTCCCGTACCAGATCCCGCGGATCTCGCCGAAACGGTCGACCAGCCGCCCGAGGGGGAGCGAAATGACGGCGGCGGTCAGCAGACCTCCGACGGCGACCAGGCTCACCTCGAAGCTGTTCGCGCCGAGGCCTGCGGCGAGGAAACCGTAGAACGTCGCCACCGCTCCGCTCCCGATCGAGCGGACCGACACCACGAGCGAGAACGACACGACGGGCTTGAGCTCGCTCAACGGGCGGCTCCGCGCGCGGGGGCGCTCGAGGCGGACGTCGGGGACGAGGAAGACCACCACGAGGAGCGTCCCGACCATGATCGCGACGACGAACGGGAAGAGCGCCTCGAGGCCGAACGCGAGCGTGACGACGCCGGCGACCAGAAACCCCGCGACCCCACCCGCGTTCGACGTGGCGTTGAGGAGCCCGTACCCTTCGCCGCGTTCCTGGGTTCGGGTGAGGTCCGCGACGTACGCGGTGTAGGCCGGTCCCCCGATCGCGAGGAGGACGACGGCGGTGATGAAGAGCCCGCCGGCGAAGAGATACCCCGGAGCGAACGTGATCGCGAGGAAGACGGGGAGCGCGGCCGCCTCGCCGACCAGGAGGAACGGTCGCCGGCGACCCCACCGGTCGGAAAGGCGGCCGACCCAGGGGCCGATCAGGCTCGCGGGCAGCCAGCCGAGGGTGAGGATCGTCAGCGCGATCGGGAGGGTCGCCCCTTTCACCTCGACAAGGTACAGCGGCAGGAAGACGAGGAACAGGCCTCCGCGGTTGCTCGCGAGGAGCGAGTAGAGCGAGAGCGACAGGAGCTGGCGCGAAACCATGCGCGCGCGAGAAGGGCCGGCTACTTACGTCCAAGCGCCTCCGCACCGCCGGGACCTTCACAGACCCGAGGGGAGCGGTCGGGGATCCGACGAGGGTGAGGTCGCGCCGGTTCCGCCCCGAGAAAGGGCGGGGCGGGGGACGCATTAAGAGGGGGTATCCGCCTCTCCCCGACGGGAGATGTCGATGGCCGAGGGAGAGAAGGTCGGACGCCGGAGCGAAGGGGGCGGCGTCGAGATCCTGGTGATGAAGAACCCGCCGGTGAACGCGCTGAGCACCGCGCTCCTCGCCGA
>JAKAVH010000095.1 GCA_021827545.1 Thermoplasmata archaeon | reverse complement strand
GCGGCGCCGCTCGTCCTCCGGCGGCCGAAGTGCTTAAAAGGAAAGGTCTGCTCGGCGGCCCCGCCCTCGGACCGAGGGTCGAACGGTGGGCCTTGGCTCGCCCTAGACCCGGGGTCGACGGCGTACGATCCAGGGGAGTGAGACCGCGCCCAAGGAAGCGAAGGAGGCTCCGACCTCCCAAAACCCGGCTCCGAGCGAAGCGGCCGCCGCGCCCGCCGAGAAAGCGGGGAAGCGCGCCCCGTCGGCGAAGGGGAAGGAAGGCAAGGAGCCTAAGGACGCGAAGGAGGCGAAGGGCAAGGGTCGCCCCGGCGCCCCGGGCAAGACGACCAAGGTCATCCCCGACAATCCGAACTTCCGCTACATCGTTCGCGTCGCGAACACCGATCTCGACGGTACCCGTCCGACCGCTCTCGCACTCACCGGCGTCCGCGGCGTGGGCCTCCGGCTCGCCGAGGTCGCCTGCCGCCTCGCGAACGTCAAGGCGGGGGAGATGATCGGCAACCTCCCCGAGAGCACGGTCGAGGGCATCGAGTCAAGGCTCGGCCAGCTCTCCACCACCGTGCCGCGCTGGATGGTGAACCATCCGCTCGAGCCGATCGTCGGAGATTCGATCCATTACATCGGGCCAGACCTCGAGACGCGGCGGCGGGACGATGTCAATCAGATGCGGATGGTGCGCAGCTACCGGGGGGTCCGTCACGAACGGGGCCAGAAGGTCCGCGGCCAGCGGACCCGCTCGAACGGCCGGACCGGCATGGCGGCGGGCGTCCTGAAGAAGGCCGCGAAGGAAGCCGCGGCGTCGAAGGAAGGGGCGCCCGCGGCGGCGCCGGCCGCTGCGGCCCCCGCCCCGAAGAAGGAGTGAGCGGTCCGTGGGCGATCCGAAGTTCCTGCGCCGCAGGTACGAGACCCCGAAGCACCCCTGGGAGGCCGGCCGCATGGAGGAGGAGCGCAAGCTCCTGCAGAAGTACGGCCTGAAGAACAAGCGCGAGCTGTGGAAGGCCCAGTCGGTCCTCCGAGGGTTCCGCCGGCAAGCGCGGGAGCTCCAGGCCCGCCTCCGGGCCGGCGAGCCCCAGGCCCGTCGAGAGACCGACCAGCTGCTCGGGCGGCTCGCCCGTCTCGGAGTCCTACCGGTCGGCACCCCGACCATCGATGACGTTCTGGCGCTCTCCACCGAGGACCTGCTTCGGCGGAGGTTCGAGTGGGTCGTCTTCACCCGCGGTCTCGCTCCGACCCCGTTCGGGGCCCGCCAGTGGATCGTGCACGGCCACCTCAGCATCGGCGACCACCGGGTCACGCGCCCCGGCTACCTGGTCCCCTCACGGGAGGAAGCCCAGATCGCCTACACGCCGACCAGCCCGCTCGCGAGCGACGAGCACGCGGTCCGGCTCGAGCTCCGGGAGCGGCTCTCCGCGCGCGGCGCTCCCGGCGAGGCCGTCGCAGCGGTCCCCGCGACCGAGGGAGGGGACCGGCCGTGACGAAGATCGGGATCGCCCACATTTTCGCGAGCTACAACAACATCCACATCACCGTCACTGACATCACCGGAGCGGAGACCCTCGCGAAGGCGACCGGTGGAATGGTCGTCAAGGCGGCGCGCGACGAATCGAGCCCGTACGCCGCAATGAAGGCCGCCGACCAGATCGCGGCGGCGATCAAGGAGAAGGGCTACGATACCCTCCACGTCCGCGTCCGTGCCCCCGGCGGCAACCGGTCGCGCTCGCCCGGTCCGGGCGCCCAGGCGGCGATCCGCGCGCTGGCCCGGGCCGGGGTCAAGATCCAGCGGATCGAGGACGTCACCCCCGTTCCGCACGACGGCACGAAGCCGAAGGGCGGCCGTCGGGGTCGGAGGGTGTAAGCGATGCCGGTCACGATCCAAGAGCTCTCCCCGCGGGCGACGCTCCTCGAGATGGAGGGCGTCACCGCCTCGCAGGTCAACGCGATCCGTCGGACGCTCCTCGCCGACCTCCCGAAGCTCGCGATCGAGGACGTGGAGTTCCACCTGGGCCCGATCCGCGACGAGGCGACCGGGAAGGACTACGACTCCTCGACCAGCATGTTCGACGAGGCCGTCGCCCTCCGCCTCGGACTCCTGCCGATCCCGACGGACCTCTCCCAGTTCCGCCGCAAGTCCGAGTGCACGTGCGAGGGGGCCGGCTGTCCCCACTGTCAGGTGATGTACTCCGTCGACAAGAAGGGGCCCTGCACGGTCTACGCGAAGGACGTCGTGCCGCTGGGGGACGCGTCGCTTGCGATCCTGGAGCCCGAGGTCCCGATCGTGCGGCTCGGCGCCCGCCAGGCGCTACTCGCCTACGCCACCGCGGTCGTGGGCACCGCGCGCGAGCACGCGAAGTGGCAGGTCGCGAACGGGGTCGGCGCGTTCCCGCGGCCCCACGTCCATATCGCCCGCAAGGAGGGCTGCTCGGAGGCCTGCCTGAAGCGCACCGCGGCGAGCTGCCCGGTCCGCATCCTCGAGTTCGCCGGCGGCAAGCTCTCGGTCACCGATGAACCCAAGTGCATCGACTGCGGCGCGTGCGAGGAGAGCTGCGAGCATGGGTCGGTCCGGGTCGAGCCGGACACCGAGCGCTTCTTCCTCCGCTTCGAGACCGATGGATCGCTCACAACGCGGGAAGCGCTTCGCTTCGCGCTGAAGGACCTCAAGCGGCGTCTCGAGGAGACCCGCGAGGCGATCCAGGCGATCCCCTAGCCCGTTCGGGGCTCATCCAGTCGTAGCGAAGGATCGCACCGGTCCCCCCCAGCGCCGCCAACCGACGTCCCGCATCGCCGTCTTCCCGGACCACGAAGACCCGGGCCCGTGCCGTGCGGGCGCCGTCGAGGATCGGGGCGAACTCGGGGTCGGTGAGGCGTCGATCGGAGACGAGCACTGTCTCCACGGCGCCGGCCTCGATCGCCTCGGCGACCTCCCGGGGTCCGACGGCGGCCCGCGTGCCGCCCGCAAGGGCGCGAATGAGCCGCTCGACGATCTCGGTCTCCTCGGCCGCCACGCTGCCGCGGAGCGCCTCGCTCGCTCGCCCGGACCGCAGGAGCTCGTCCACGCCGACCCGGCCGGATTCGGCCGTCGGGTAGACTCGGACCTTCTTCGCGAGGGCCGGGTCGACCTCGCCCAAACGGTGCAGGAGCTCCTCCTTCAGGAAACCGGGCCCGGCGAGGAGGATCGCCGACGCGGTCGGTCCCTCGCGGCGCAGGAGATCGGTGAGCTCGGCGACGTACGCCGAGCGGTCCTTCTCTGCCTGCTGGCCGCCCGCGTATCGCTTGCCGGCGAGCGTCCGTCGAACGTCCGCGACCGGCTCGATCGCCCGACCGCGCAGGCGAACGAGCGAGGAGTCGCCCCAGTCGACCGCGGCGAGAAGAAGGGTCGGATCCGCCCGTCCCGAGAGGCCTTCGTCGAGGACCGCCTGCTCTCCGCTCGAGAGGGCGGGCTTGTCCAGCGTCACCTCCTCGCCCTCGGCGAGGTCGAGCGTGTGGTGCCGGCCGATGTCGAAGGGGCCCTCCACGATCGGGCCGGTGATCCGCACGTGTTGGGAGAAACCGTGGAACTCGACCTGCTCGGCTCGGACGGTGAGATATATCCTCCGGCGCGTGCGCTCCGCGCCCGAGACCTCCTCGGGCGCCTCGGGGTCGCGTCGCGTCGTCGACGCTCCGACCCGGTCGCCCGGCCGGACCAGTCGGGCCAGGCGCCAGAGATCGCTCGGCGTCTCCAGGCGCAGCCGCAGGCGGCCGGTCGTCGGATCGCGGTGAACGAGGCGCATCGCCCTCCCGTCCGTCGAGGACCCCGGCGGCTACAAGCGCGTTTCGGCGCGCGGGAAAGGACCCCGCCCTCGATTCGATAGTCTTATCGCACATGCCGTGGGTCGGGAGGTCCATCCGGGGAGGAGGTAACCGCTGAGCCGGTACGGACGATTGTTCCGGCACCCGTCGTTCGCCTCGTTCCTCGCCGCGGGGGCACTGCAGCTTGCCGCCCCCTCGGCCGTGCTCGTCGTCCTCGCCTTCCGCGTCGCGTTCGCCTATCCGGGCGTCCCTCTGCCCGAACGGACGAGCTACGTCGCGCTCGCGCTCGCGTTCCTCGGCCTTTCCTCCGCGGTACCGACCCTTGCCAGCGCGTTCTTCTCGGGCGCGGTCGCCGACCGACACGACCGAGGACGGTTGATGCGCGTCGTCAACCTGCTGTCGATCGTGGCGGTGGCCGGGCTGGCCGCGGACCTGCTCTTCGCGCCCTCCGCGCACGTCCCGGTCCCGGGGCCGACCGGGTTCTATCTCCCGATGTGGGTGCTGCTGGTGTATCCGTCCTGGGCCCTGGTCACCGCGACGTCCGCCTTCTTCCGGCCGGCGTTCAACACCTCGGTCCCCCGTGTCGTGGACACCACAGATCTCGGGACGGCGAACGGGGCGATCTACGCGGTGGCCGCCGTCACCAGCCTCGCCGCATCGGTGCTGGTGGGGGTCCTCCTCGACCTGGGCCCCACGGTCTACGCGCTCGGGGTCGCCTTCGCGCTCTACTTCGGGACGCAGGTCGCGCTCCTCCGGATCGACGCCGATCTCTCGGTGGCCCGACGGGCGCATCCCCGGTCGGTCCTCTCCGAGGCGCTCGAGGGGTTCTCCTTCCTCGGTCGACGGCGCGCGCTCCTCGAGCTGACGATCGTGGGGCTCGTCGTGAACTTCCTTTCCGCGCTCGCGCTCGTCGAGGTCGCCCTCTATCTTTCGAGCTGGCTCGGTCTCTCGAACGGGATCTGGTACGGTCTATTGGTCGCCGTGCTGACCGCCGGCACCGCGACCGGTTTCATCGCGATCTCGCACGTGAAGTTCGAGGGCCGGGCCGGCTCCGCCATCATCCTGCTCACGATCGCCATGGGCGTCTCGCTCCTCGCCTTCGGCCTGGTCCGGTCGATCTGGCTCGCGCTCCCGATCGCTTTCGTCTACGGCCTGATGCCCGGAATGATCACGACGGTGTTCTTGTCGACGATCCAGTCGACCGTCCCGGACCAGATGATGGGCCGTGTCTTCTCGGCCGACGAGGTCGGAAGCTACGCTCTCGTGCCGGTGGGCCAGCTGGCCGGGGGGATCCTCGTGGTCGCTGTGGGGGTCCAGGGGGCCTACCTCAGCGCGGGCAGCGCGATCGCGCTGTTCGGTCTCGTGATGATACCGGCGTTCGCCTCGCTGCGGCGACTCGGCTATCGCCCCCGAGACGCTCCCGAGAAGCTCCCCCCGACGGACGGTTAAGGGAGCGGACCGTCCCCCGGTCCCACCGGCACGAGGTCGGTCCGGTACCATTCCTCGGTCGGCCCGGCGTGCACGACGAAGCCGATGCGCTCGTACAACCTGCGCGCCCGACGGTTCCCCTCCGTCACGGCGAGCCGGATCGGGGCTTGGCCTTCCGCGCGCAACGCGGAGAGCGTGGCCGAAAGCATGGCCGCGCCGATGCCCCGGCCCCCGTACGCCGGGTCCGTCACGACGTCGGCGATCAGAGCTCCCGGATCGGTCCCGATGACCACGGTGGCGCCGACCGGGCGGCCGGAGTCTTCGGCGACCGTCGAGTCCTGCGGGAGGAGCTCGCCCCAGCGCCCGTTCCTTAGGTCCTCGAAGAGAAGGGCCGCATCGCGCTCGGGATCGGGGTCGCGCAGGAAGAGGTACTCATCGAACCGGCCGGAGTACGCCGCGCGGTGGACCCGGGCGACCCGCGGGAGATCGTCGGGACGGAGCGAACGGAGCCGGATCCCGGTCGGAGGATCGTGGCCGGGAACGCTTCGGCCGGCGGGGAACTCAAGCTCCGAGCGGCCGTACTTGGCGAAACCACGAGCCCGAAGAAGGCCCTCCTCGTCCTCGGACGAGAGCCCGGCAAGGCCGCCGGAAAGGAACGCGATCCGGGCTCCTTCCGACTCGAGCGCCCCAAGGAACCGACCGTACTCCGTCGCGCTGGCCTCGGGGAGATCCAGATGGAGGACCCGCACGACCGCACCGAGGGGACTCGGCTCCCCCCACAGCACGAGGCCGATGGGCCCGCCCGGTCCGGACCAGAGAAGTCCGGGGGCGCGGCGGGAGAGCAGGCGGGTTTCGAACGCGGCGGAGTGCTCGCTCGGGTCATCGCCGGGCTCCCGCCGGGCGAAGTACGCCTCTCGGGCGAGACGCACCGCTGCCGAGGGGTCGGTGGCGAGCGGTGTGAGCCCGCGGCGCACGGCTCCCCGCTCCTCCCACCCGGGACGCTTCCCCATCAACCCCGGGAGAGCGAACCTTGATGTTCTAAACTCCGCCCGTTTCCCTTGGGAAGGGTTTCCATGCGCACGCTGACGGAATTGGCGGGGCTCCTCGGTCTCGGTCCGGAGGAGGTCCATGCGGCCGGTCCTCACGCCGGAAAGGTGTCGGTCGCGGCGGTCCGTAGCCGCGTCGAGCGCGGCCGTCGCGGGAAGCTGATCTTAGTCACCGGGATGACCCCGACCAAGCATGGAGAGGGAAAGACCGTGACCACGATCGGTCTCGCCGACGGCTTCGTGAAGATCGGACGCTCCGCGGTACCCTGCCTGCGGCAGCCGTCGCTCGGGCCGGTCTTCGGGGTCAAGGGCGGGGCGACCGGTGGCGGACGCTCGACGGTGGAGCCCTCCGACGAGATCAACCTCGGCTTCACCGGGGACATCCACGCCGTGACCGCCGCCCACGACCTGCTGGCCGCGCTCGTCGACAATCACCTCTTCCACGGCAACTCCCTCGGCATCGACCCCGCGCGCATCGTCTGGCCACGGGCGCTCGACATGGAGGACCGCGCGCTCCGCCACATCGTTCTCGGGAAGGGGCCGGACCCTCGCTTCGTCGCGCACGACGGGTCGTTCCTCATCAGCGCGGCGAGCGAAGTGATGGTGATCCTGGCGCTCGCGCGGGACTACGCCGACCTGAAAGAGCGGCTCGGGCGGATCCTCGTCGCGTACACGCGCGACGGGAGGGCGGTACGCGCGTCCGACCTCCGCGCGCAGGGGGCGATGGGCGCGCTGCTCCGCGACGCGCTCGAACCGAACCTCGTCCAGACGGGCGAAGGGGTTCCCGCGATCGTCCACGCCGGCCCGTTCGGCAACCTCGCGCACGGCACCTGCAGCCGTCTCGCGATCGAGCTCGCCCTCACGACGGCCGAGTACGCGGTCGTGGAGGCGGGATTCGCGACCGAGCTCGGGGGAGAGAAGTTCGTCGACATCGTCACACCGACCCTCGGCGTCGGGGTCGATGCCGCGGTCCTCGTCGCGACCCAGCGGAGCCTCCGCTACCAGGGCGGGGCGAGCGACGAGGAGTCCCTGCACCCGCAGCCGGAGGCGCTCGCCCGGGGGCTCGACAATCTGGGCCAGCACCTCGACAACCTCGAGACGCTCGGCCTCGCGGCGACGGTCGCGCTGAACTGCTTCCCCGGTGACAGCGCGGAGGAGGCCGACCAGGTCCGCCGGTACTGCGCCGAGCGCGGGGTGGATGTGGTGGAGTCCCGGGCGTTCGAAGAGGGGGGAAGCGGGTCGGCCGATCTCGCGCGCGCCGTCGAGCGGTCCGTGGGCCGAGGGCGCGTCAGCCATCCCCTCGTTCCCGCGGGAACGCCGATGCTCGAGCAGCTCTCGGCGATCGCCCGGCAGCTCTACGGGGCGTCGGAGGTCGCCGAGTCCGCCGAGGCCCGAGACGATCGGGCCCATCTCGAGGCGGTCGGCGAGCTCTCGGGCCCGGTCTGCGTCGCGAAGACGCCGCTCTCGCTCTCGGACGACCCCCACCGGCGGAACCGGCCGCAAGGGTTCACGGTGACCGTGCATCGCTGGATCCGTTCCGCCGGCGCGGGGTTCACCGTCGCGCTTCTCGGCACGATCGAGACGATGCCGGGTCTCCCCACCCATCCGGTCGCGGAGTCGATCGACCTGACCGACAAGGGCGAGGTCGTCGGCGTGCACTGACCGGGGATCGGGTGCGGCGTGCGGGGGACCCCCGATCGCACCGGACCGCGGCGTTCGACGGCGGCTGCGCGGGGGCCGTTTTCTCGCTGAACCCGCTCTCTCGACTCGGGGGAAACCGGCGGACCGCGGCCGTGCGGGGCGACTACTTCCCGTGTTCTTGAGGTTCGTCTCGGCGGCCTTGAAGTTCATATACCAGAATGACGATATGTCAATCGTCAGACAAAGAAAGGGGTGTTGTCTGACGGGCATGGTCGACACTTCGGAGCGGGTGACGGTGCGCATCCCGCAGGACCTGCTGGAGAAGCTGAAGCAGATCCAGCAGTCGCAAGGTACGCCCACGATCTCCGACACGATCCGGGAAGGGCTGGAGCAGTACATCGAGCTCCATCTGCCTCCGCAGCACATCCGCAAGGTCGTCGTGGAACTCTCGCGACAGGACAACCGGCAGCTCGAGGAGTTCGTGCGCGAGGGCAACTCGGTCAGCGTCGACGATGCCGTGCGCTCGGCGGTGCGGGAGTACATCCGCAGCCGCCTCGAGCAGTTCGGATCCGCGGGACGCGCTCCCCGAAGGGACGGCGAGCCGGTCGCGGCCGAGGGCTCCCCTCCGCCCTAGGCGGTGGGGGCACCGAATGACCGCCGGTAGGGACAGCTCGGATTCCTGGTCCGCTCTCGCGCTGACGCCCGGGATCGCGATCGTCGGCCTCGGCGGCGCGGGCAGCGAGGCGGTCCACGACCTCGTCGGCCTCGGCATACCGGGGGTCCGCTCGCTGGT
>JAKAVH010000107.1 GCA_021827545.1 Thermoplasmata archaeon | reverse complement strand
CGTCACGTCCCGCTACCGACGATCGCTGCCCACGGAGGAGCATCGGGACGGCTACCGGATCGTGCGGAGCAGCACCTTGTTCACCGTCTTCAACACCCCAGTCGACGTCGGGGTTGGCCGATGGCTCGAACGCGTGGACGGGGACGTCTACCACCTCCACTACCCACCCCCGGTCACCCCGTACCTCGCGACGCGCGCGCTCGAGCGGTTGGGGCGCCTCGGTCCGACCGTTCTCACTTACCACTGCGACCTCTATCTACCCGGGGTCCACGGGATGCTGCTCACGGGCCTCTACGAACGGATCTTCTTGCCCCAGCTCTTGCGCCACGCCCAACGCGTCATCGTACACACGCGCAGCTACGGCCTCACCTCGGCGGCCCTGCGGAGCGTGGAGCCGATTGTCATCCCGTCCGTGGTCGACCTCGACCGCTTCACGCCCGCCGTCCCGGCGGACGGGCTCAAAGAGAAGCTTCGGCTTCAGGGTCGCCAACTCCTCCTGTTCTCGGGACGTCTGGTGCCGCACAAAGGCGTAGAAGTCCTGCTGTTTGCCCTTCGCCAGCTGCCCGAGTCCGTCGCGCTCGTCGTGGTGGGGCGCGGCCCGCGGCTCGGCGCGCTTCGGGCCTTGGCGCGACGCATCGGCGTCGAGACCCGAGTGCGATTCTGCCCTGACGTCGCAGACGAAGCCCTCCCGTCGTACCTCGCGCTCGCGGACCTCTACGTCTATCCGAGCCGCAACCGCCTCGAAGGGTTCGGCCTGGCCCTGGCTGAGGCGATGGCCTGCGGCCTACCGGTGCTTGCGGCCGACATGCCGGGCGTTCGCGAGGTTATCGAGCCGGGCCGGGAAGGCCTCCTGATCGACCCGCTGAACGCCGAGGACATCGCGACGAAGGCCCGCGAACTCCTCGAGGACGCGCCCCGTCGGCAAGCGATGGGACGGCAGGCCCGCGCGCGGGCGGAGGAGCGGTACGGAATCGCTCCGGTCACCCAGCGGCTCTTCGCCCTGTACGAAGGGCTGCTTCGCGAGCGGCGTTGATGGCGCCGCAGAGCGCGGCGGCCGCCCGGCCCACCCGGGCCGTCCAGTCGCCCGACCCGCGCGCATACAGCACGCTTCGCGAGGCGTTGACGAGGAGACCCCGGCCGGATCGGTTGATTCCGGCTCGTACGGTCGCTTCGAGATCGCCGGCCTGCGCGCCGATCCCCGGCGCCAGGATCGGCACGGAGGCACCGACGGAGGCGCGGACGCGCGCGATTGCCCGGGGATACGTGGCCCCGACGACGACCCCGACGTTCCCGCGCGGCCGGCCGAGCCGAGCCGCGCGACAGGCGACATCCAACCAGATCGGCCGGCCGCGCGTCCCCCGGAGTTCCTGAAGGTCACGCGAACCCGCATTGGAGGTGTGAACGACCACGAACACGCCCCGGCCCGGATCCGCTAGCAGTGTCTCGATCGAATCCCACCCCGCCCACGGCGTCGCGGTGATCGCGTCGAACCGGCCCGGCCGGAGCAGGCCCTCCCGGTACAGCCGCATCGTGTTCGGGATGTCGTTCGCCTTGAGATCGAGAATGGTGAGCCGATCGGGCCCGACGATCTTGGGAAGGTCGAACAGCAGTTCGACGCCCGGGCTTCCGAACGCAAGGTACGCCGCTAGCTGGGCCTTGTAGACGGCGGCCACTTCTCGGGTGTGGGCGACGACGCCTTCGATAAAGCTCCGCAGCCGCTGCTTCGGAGGGAGCCGAGCCAAGGCCCGGGGCAACCGCGATGGGTCGGGATCGAGACCGACCGACAAAAGCGAGTCGGCCCGGATCTGACAACGGTCGAGGCGGTCGACGAATTGCTCGGACACGCGGAAGCGGGGGCCCCCAAGCGGAAAACCGTTTCGGCGGACGACGACCCCCGCACGCTCGTCCCGGTCCCGGGACGGTGAACGACCGGGCTTTTGGAACAAGCACCGTCCGGAGGGAGGGGGGCCGCTATATCCGCCCTCGGTCGTTCCCGCCCACCGACCCGATGACCGAGCTGGAACCCTCCCCGGAGCGGGCCCGAGAAGTCCGTTTGCGAGATGCCCGGCCGGGCTCCCCGATCGCGTTCGTTGCGCGGGTCGTGTACGCCGAACGACGCGAGGTCGTCCGCAAGTCCGATGGCCAGCACCGGCCCGTGCTCTCCGGCCTGTTGAGCGACGGGACTGCGACCATGCGCTTCACCTGGTGGGACCCGCCGCGGGAAGGCGTGGAGCGCGGTACGGTGCTTCGAGCGACGAACGTCGAGATGCGAGAGTGGCAAGGTCGGCCCGAACTGGTCTTCACTTGGAAGACGCGGGCCGAGCCCGCGAGCGAGGTCGAGCTTCCCTCCCTCGGGGCCGAGGAGCTCCCGATGCGGTCGGTCCGGGAACTGGTCGCCCCGGACGAAGGGTTTCGACTCGAGGTGCGGGTCACCCGTTGCGATCCGAAGCGGGTGACCGTCGCATCCGAGACAAAGGAGCTCTTCGAAGGGTGGGTTGCGGACCGGTCCGGCTCGATCGGGTTCACGGCCTGGAAGGACTTTTCGCTCCGAGTGGGCGATGCCATCCGGGTGTCGGGCGCCTATGTCAAATCGTTCCGACGGCGCCCGCAGCTCATCCTCGACGACCGCTGCCGCGTGGAGCGCCTGTCCGTGTCGGATCTCCCCGACGTCGCGGCGCTCCTTCCGTCCGAGCCGCGACCGCTCGCCGAATGGCTGCGGGAGGGTGGAGGTGACCCGGTCGTGGCGGAAGGGACCGTGGTCGCGCTCCTTCCGCCGAGCGGCGTCGTCTACCGCTGCCCGACCTGTCGGCGAACGACCGTGAGCGGGGCGTGCCGCTCCCACGGAATGGTGGCCGCCGAGCCGGACCTATCGGCCCGGATCGTGATCGACGATGGCCGCGGGACCGCTACGGTCGCCGCCTCCCGGGAGTGGGTCGAACGGATGACCGGCCTCCGGTTGGAAGACGCGCTCGCGACCCTACGCGCGACCCCCGATCCAAGCCGATTGGAAGAACAGCTGTTCGAGGCGATGTTCGGCCGGCAGTGGCGCATCGCCGGCCGCGGATCGGTCGATGATTTCGGCCTCACCGTCTATCCGTTCTCGGCCGAAGAAGCGCCACCGAGTCTCGAGGCTCGACGCCGGCGGGTGGAGGAGCGGATCGGGAGGTCCGGCGATGCCGCCGCGTGAAGTCGCGTACCGGGTTTTCGCGGCCGAGTTGCTCGCGAGTTTGGAAGAAGACCGACCCCCCGGTGATCGCGTCGCGGCCTACTTGCTCAGCCCGTATGGGAGCCGGATGAGCCGGGTCCTCGTCGCCGGCGAGCTCACGCCGGCGGAGACCTCCGGCGAGGACGGAAACGCGCCGTGGCTGCGAAGCCGCCTGACCGACCCGACCGGCACGATTACCGTCACCGCGGGCGTCTACCAACCGCGTGCGCTCGCGCAGCTGCGAGCGATCTCGACCGGAACTCTGGCCCTCGTGGTCGGCCGGACCCATCTCTACCGGGGCCGGGACGGCGTCGGGTACGTTTCCGTGCGGGCGGAGGGCCTGCGCCCCATCGACCCGGCCCGGTATCACCTCCACTTGATCGAGACCGCCGAGCAGACGCTCGACCGGCTCGACCGATTGCGCGAGCTCGAGAATTCGGGATCGGCGGGCGAGGCCGGCTCGGCACCGGAACTCACCGCGGCCCGCGCGATCCTCGCCCGATACCCGAACGTCGATCGGGAGGCGTACCGCCGGTCGCTCCGGGCCGTTCTCGAGGCGGTCGCTCGGCCGGGGCGAGAGGGATCGGTGGCGGCCGCGAATCCGCCGCCGGCCCTGCGGGACCGCGTCGCTCGCTCCCCCGACCTGGATCGACACGGTCCCGATCCCGCGACCGAAGGATTGGTCCTCGCGATCCTCGACGAGATCGCCGAGGGGAGCGTCGACGGGTACGCCGATGCGAAGGAGCTGTTCGCTCGGCTCGCCGAGCGCGGTATTCCGGCGGCTCGAGCCGAATCGCTGCTCGAGCGGCTCGAAGGGGCCGGCAGCGTCGAGGAACCACTGGTCGGCAAGTTTCGCCGGCCGTAACCGGCCGCCGTCCGACCCGTCCTTGGGCCCCTAGCCGGAGATTTATAGCTGTCCAAAGCTGCCGGGCGGGGGAATGAAGAACACCTGTCTCTCCGACTCCGTGACGAGACGAACGACGAGCTGACCCCCACCCCCTTTCGAGTCGACGATGGCGCAAGGATACAAGCCGCTCACCCTCATCCTGTTGATCGTCCTCGTGGTCGCGGGGGCGGGCGGCGCCGCGGGATACGTCTACCTCACCCATCGCCCGGCGACCGCGGGCACGATCCTGACCGTCGCGGAAGGCGACAACGTGACGGTGAACTACATCGGCTCGTTCCCGGACGGCCCTCAGGCCGGCCGCGTCTTCGACACGTCGATCTACTCGGTGGCGACGAACAACGCGACGTACCCCAAATCCCTGGAATTTACGTTCCGCGGGAACCGCAGCGCCTACACCCCCTTCGCCGTGCACGTCGGCCCCACCACGCCGGCGGGCGGATACGTCGTGGGCAACCTGACGTTCACGTCGGCGATCGCGGGGTTCTGGCAGGGACTGATCGGACTGCCGGGCAACAAGACGACCGAAGTCTACGTGCCGGTCAATCTGGGGTACGGCCCGCTCAATCCCGCCTGCCTCGTGACCCGATCGCTCACCTACACCGTGCCGTACCAGGAGAACCTCACGCTCGCCGAATTCACGGCGGCGTACCCAAACGTGACGGCGGCCGCCGGCACGACGTTCAGCCAACCGACGTACGGCTGGCCGGTCGTGGTGCTGAGCGTCAACGCGACGGCCACGGGCACGTTCGTGAGCCTGGTGAACCTGCCGACCGTCGGTTGGACGGCCTCCCCGAACGGCTGGCCAGTGACCGTGACGGCGATCGCTCCCGCGTCGAACCAGATCGTCCTTCACAACGATCTGACCACCAGCGACGCGGGACTCGTCCGAGGAACGCTCGGAGGCGGCGCGAAAGTCTGCGGCCAATCCCAGTTCATCGTTTCGTCGGTCGATCCGACGCAGGGAACGTTCACGGAAAATTACAATCCGGAGACGGTCGGGGCAAACCTTCTGTTTACGCTGACGGTCCTCGACATCTATCCTCCCCGCTGACGCGGGACGATCGGACCCGGCCCACGCTGGCGATCAGGCCCCTCCGCCGAGGGTCACTTTCCCCGCCCGCAGCAGCGCCTCGAGGCGCGCATCGGCCTCCGCCTCCGCGGCCGATCGCTCCGCCGCCCGGCGGGCCGCCGGGGAGTAGCTGCGAATCAGCGCGCGCGCCTCGGCCCGGCGCGCCCGCTCCAGCGCGAGGAGACGACGGGCCTCGGCTTCGCAGCGGCGCACCTCCCCGTCCAGCCGCTTGAGCTCGAGGTAGATCGCTCGACGCTCGGCCGCCAGCTCGCGGAGCGCGCCGATCGCGGCCCCCGCGGCTTGGAGCCGGGCGCGGACCTCCGCCATCGCGGCGTCGCGATCGGCACGAGCCCGGGCCAACTCCCCGTCGATCCGCTCGAGCTCCTCGCGGGCGGCCTCGACCTCCCGCACGGCGGCCTGTTCCCGGGCAGTCGCGGCCGCCCGTTCCGCCTGGCCCGCCTCGGCCACCGCGAGGGCTTTGAGCCGTTCCCGGAGACGGTCCAACAGCTCGTTCTCTTCCTTGAGCGAGAGCGCCTGCGTCTGCTGGCGGGTCTCGAGCATTTGAATCTCCGCCCGGATCTTCTCGGGATTCTCCCGTGCCAGCCCGCGGTGGCTCGCTCGCACCTCCCGAAGATGGGCGACCGCGCCTTCCAGTCGCTGCCGGGCGGCTTGCCGTTGCTCGCGAAGCTCGGCCAGACGCGCGACGAGCTCTCGGTGGCGGCCGTGCGCCTGCTCCGCCGCTTGGGCGGGACCGTCCCGCTCGTTGAGCCGGCGTCGCTGCTCTTCCCCGGTCGCTCGCATCCGCTCGGCGAGCGCGGCTTGGCGCTCGCGCAGCCGGCGGATCTCGATGTCGAGCCGATGCAACCGCTCGCGAGATTCGCGTTGCGCCGCTTCGTCGCTCTCGGAGAGAACGTCCCGGCGCGACACGTTCGAACCGAACGCCGGCTTCACAAAACCCCTTCGACCGGACCGATCGGACGCCTAGCTACATGTAGGACCGGCTCTCCCGACCTTGGGGCACCGACCGTGTCCGGCTTCAACCTCTCCCCGGGGATCACGCCCTTGCTCACCGGGGTGGCGGCCGCGGTCGTTCCGATCCTCCTCGTGATCGGCCTTTCGTTTCCGAAGGCGAGCGACCGGTTCGCCGGGTTCGCCGCGGCGGTGGGCGCCCTGGCAGCGGTGAAGGCGTACACGGACTTCACGGACCCGGGCGACCTCGAGTTGGCGGCCGTGGGGCTTCTCCTCGCCGCGTTGTTCGCCTGGCGGGCGGCGGGACGGCCGTTCCCTCGGTCCGCCCGGGCCGCCACGATCGCGCTGGGCTTGGTGGCGATGGCGAGCGGAGTCGTGAAGGTCGTCGGCGACATCTACGACCCGTTCGACGTGCTGCTCGGTGCGCTGGTGCTCGGCGGGGGCTGGTTATTGTGGGCCGAGGAGATCCAACGCCGTCGATCGACGACGATCTCGCCGTAGCGAGGGAGAGGAATGGCCGAATGGGACGGGTCTCACGCCCGGGCCCTCGGCCCGGGGAACGATAGCCACTGCGCGGCAAAGAGGGCGGCGGGGGTCGCTGCATCGATATTGAAGACGGCGAGCGGCGCGCACGATTGGAGCATCGCGTTGAGGGCGGCCCGGCCGCGTGCGCCTCGTCCGTAGCCGACCGACGTGGGGATGCCGAGGACCGGGGCACCCACCAGCCCGGCGGTCACCGTCGGAAGGGCGCCTTCCCTTCCGGCGAAGACGAGGTAGGCCCGGGGGCGGGCGCGCGACAGCCGGCGGACGGCCGCCATCAACCGGTGGAGCCCCGCGACCCCGACGTCGTACGCCGTCACCACTGTCACGCCGAGCTCGCGCAGAATCGCAACGGCCTCTTCCGCCACCGGCACGTCGCTCGTGCCCGCCGCGACCACGGCCACGGTCCCCGTCTTTGGGGGCACCCCGAGCGGTCCGGCGAGCCGCGCCACCCGGCCCCCGGCCAGGAAGCGGAGCGGAAGCCCGCGGCGGATCTCGGGTTCGAGGCGGCGCCGCTGCCGCTCAGTGATACGAGAGACGAGCGCCCCTCGATTCTCATGAGCGAGCCGCCAGAGGATCGCTACGAGGTCGTCGGCCCGCTTGCCTTCGCCGAGGATCACTTCGGGCGCACCGATCCGCCGGCCCCGATCCCAATCGAATCGGGCCACCGAGCCGACTCGGACGACCCGGGACCGATGCCGAGCGGGCACGGGACGGCGGACGAGCGCGGATCGGCGGGCCACGGCCGGAACACCCAAGCCATCATATAGCGCGTTTCGGTGAGCGGCCGACCGGGCCCATGCCGGATTTTTCCCTCTCCCCCGAACAGGTCAGCCTTGTCGACCTCGCCCGGAAATTTGCCCGGACCGTGATGGCGCCCCAAGCCGCCGAGTGCGACCGGACAGGTCGGTTCCCCGAAGAGATCTACCGTAAGGCGTTCGACGCCGGCCTCGTGAACCTCAACGTCCCGCAGGAGTACGGCGGCAGCGGCCTTTCGCTCCTCGACCAATGCTTGATCGTCGAAGAGCTCGCGTACGCCTGCGCCGGGATGACGACGTCGATCATCGCGAACTGTCTCGCCCTCGAGCCGATCCTCCTCGGGGGGACGGTAGAGCAACGCGAACGGTTTCTGAAACCGTTCTGCGCGAAGTACCAGCTCGCGAGCTTCTGCCTGACCGAACCGACGGGCGGGAGCGATGCGGGAGCGCTGCGCACGCGGGCGACACGGGACGGCTCCGATTATCTGTTGGACGGCGAGAAGTGCTTCATCACGAACGCTCCTCACGCCAGCCTCTATACCGTGTTTGCCACGGTCGATCCGTCCCAGCGGCATCGAGGCATCACGGCGTTCGTGGTGCCCCGCTCGACGCCCGGCATCACGCCCGGCCCGGATGAGGAGAAGATGGGGCACCGGGCGAGCTCGACAAGCACCATTCGATTCGAACAGGTTCGGGTCCCCGCCGAAAATCGGCTCGGTGCGGAGGGCGAAGGGTTCGCTCTCGCGATGCGGACCCTCGACCAGACCCGCACGCCGATCGGCGCCCTCGCGACCGGCATCGCCCAGGCCGCCCTCGACCACGCCGCCCGCTACGCCCTCCAGCGTCGGTCGTTCGGCCGCCCGATCGCCGAGCATCAGGCGATCCAGATCAAGCTCGCCAACATGGTCCAGCGCGTGCGCGCGGCCCGCCTGCTTACTTGGCAGGCCGCCGCGGCAATCGACGCGGGCGCCCGCGGTACGCTCGAATCGTCGATCGCAAAGTGCTTCGCCTCCGACACGGCGATGGAGGTCGCCGACGAGGCGATCCAGACGTTCGGAGGGTACGGGTACATGAAGTCGTATCCCGTGGAGAAGCTGTTGCGCGATGCCAAGCTGACCCAGATTTACGAAGGCGCGAACGAGATCCAACGGCTGGTGATCGCTCGGGAATTGCTGGCGACGTACGCCTGAGGGAGGCGCCTCGCAATGGAGGTCGTCGTCCTCATCAAGCCGGTCCCCGAAGCCGAGCAGCGTC
>JAKAVH010000203.1 GCA_021827545.1 Thermoplasmata archaeon | reverse complement strand
GGAGTCGACCTCTCCCCCGGCGCCGTGGCGGCCGCCCGCGCCCGCGCGGCCGAAGCGCATCTCGTTGCGGACATCCAGGAGGGGGATGCGTTGGCGTTGAGGTTCGCGGACGGTAGTCTCGATGGGGTCGTCGACCACGGTTGCTTTCACACCCTTCCCTTGTCTCGCAGAGAGGACTACGCGAGGGAAGTCCACCGGGTGCTCCGGCCCGGCGGGAGTTTCGTCCTCGCTTGGGTGGCGCGCGAGCATACCGCGCCCATGGGCCCCCCGCATCGTCCGTCCGTACGGGAGGTGGCTGCGGTCCTCGAATCACGGTTCCTGTTCTCTCGGCTCGAGTTCAACCCCGGTCGAGAGGACGGCGAGCCCTCCTTCTACTTCGCATTCCTCTCGCGGCGATCGACACCCTATCCGCGACGCAGGTAGTGCGCGGGCGAGGGGTGCTCTCGCAAGACGCACGTGCCCCGTCCGGGGGTCGGTGCAAGGGCTACCGCGGTCAGGATCGACACGCCGCCACGCGGCGACCGAGCACCCGTTCATGACCGGCCCCCCGGATCGGGTCGGGTAGCCGCGTGTTCGAGTCGGAGGTCGCGGGCTCGAGGCCGCACCCTCAGAAGGGGTCGCGCCCTTAAGCGGCAGATTCCGCCGGGATTCTCCGAGCCGTGCGGGCTCGTGGGCGAAGGCAGAACGCAGGACCCGTCCGCCCTCCAAGAAGCCTCCCCAGGCGACCCCACCACCGCCGTAGACGTGTTCGAAGCCCCCGGCTCGACTCGGGCGATGATCGGGTGAACAAGGCCGCATGGCTGCTCGTCCACGGCCTCGTCGGCACGCTCCCGTTGGTCCAAATGGAACCGGGGGCGATCTCTGGTTTGTTTCCCAGGGAAAAGTCCCGCGGGTCGCCACCGTACCGAGCGTCTTCGGGCCGACGACACCCCGGCCCAAGTCGGCTACGGACACATCGAGTCCGTCGGGCTCGTCCCCTTCGGGCCGCAACCCCTCGGGAGCATCTCCGAGCCGCGCTCGAAACCGTCGACGCTCGTCGCAACGACTGCGCGGGCCTTCGCACCTCAACGGTATCGTCACTCGCGGTGACCCCGCGGGAGGCCTCTCTGGCGGGTCCCGGCGAACGGGGCAAGGTGGGTGCCTCGGCCACGATCCCCTTGGAAGGTCCCTCGTGGAAGCGGTTACGGCCAATCGTGCGGCCGCAGCGGCTGTGTCCCGTCCGAGAGGTCGCGTCCGAGCGGGAGAGCGGTCAGCAGGGAAAAGACGATAACCGACATGCCCTGATGGGGGTCGCGGCGATGACGTCGGGCGGAATCCCACTCCGCCGAGGCCAGACACACCGGCTGGCCGTCCTCCCCCTTGCGAATTTCAGCCCGGGTTCCCGGGACGACTATTTCGTAGATGGTCTGACGGAAGAGCTCATCTCCACTCTGTCGAAGATATCGCGCCTGAGCGTGATCGCCCGGACCTCGGCGATGCACTACAAGGGCACCGAGAAGACGGTGGCCCAGGTCGCCAGCGAGCTCGCCGTACAGAGCGTCGTGGAAGGCAGCGTGCGCAAGTCCGGCCGCACGGTGAGGATCTCGGTCCGGCTGATCGACGCCGCGAGCCAGGAAGACGTCTGGTCCGGGAATTACGACCGCGAACTCCGGGATACCTTCGCCACCCAGCGGGAGATCGCCCGGCGAATCGGGCGCGCCCTAAAGATCCGGTTGGTGCGACGTGACGAGCAAGAACTCCACAGGGGCTTCGTCCCGACCGCGAATGCGTACGACCTCTACCTGCAGGGACGATTTCAGTGGAACTTGCGGAGCGAAGCCGGCCTCCGGCGGGCGGTAGAACTCTTCCGCCGGGCCAGCGAGAGGGATCGGACGTTTGCCCTCGCATACTGCGGGATCGCGGACTCCTGGGCCCAGCTCGGTTGGCTGGAATACCTGGCACCCACCGAGGCGTTTCCCAAGGCCCGAGAGGCGGCGGAGACGGCCCTAGCCATCGACGACCATCTGGCCGAGGCGCACGCGTCGCTCGGGTTCGTCCGTTTCCTGTACGAACGCGATTGGGGAGCCGCGGAGGGGGCGCTACGTCGCGCGATCGCCCTCAATCCGGGCTATCCCGTCGGGCACCAGTTCTACGCGGACTATCTCAAGGCGATGGGCCGTTTCGACGAAGCGCTGGTGGAGATGCGGACGGCCCTCGAGCTGGACCCGATCTCGATGGCCGTCAACACGGGCCTCGGTCATGTCCTGTACCTTGCCCGCGACTTCGATGGGGCGATCGATCAGTACCGCCGGGCGCTCGAGATCGACCCCGAATTCGGGCCGGCCCACCTCTGGTTCGGTCGCCCGTATCTGGAGAAGGGGATGTACCCTGAGGCGATCGCCGAGATCCGGCAAGCGGTCAGCGCCTCCGGTGGGAGCACCATCTCGATCGCGGTCCTCGCCCACGCGTACGCGGCCTCCGGCCGTGGCCCGGAAGCCCGGCAGCTACTCGGGGAACTCCTGGAGCGATCGCGCTCCCAATATCTTCCGTCCTACTGGATCGCGCTGGTCTACACCGGACTGGGCGAGATAGCGCCGGCCGTGGCTTGGCTGGAGCGGGCGTACGAGGAGCGGTCCAGTTGGCTGGTCTGGATCAAGGTCGAACCGCGGTTCGATCCGTTGAGGTCCGACCCGCGCTTTGTCTCTCTCCTGCGAAGAATGCGTCTCGAGAAGGTCGTCCCGGTCGAGCCGGGGCACGCCGCCGATCGTCGGCTCGTGGCCATCATGTTCACCGACATGGTCGGGTTCACGAAACTCGCTCAGCGGGACGAGGCGGGTGCGTTGCGGCTCTTGGAAGAGCACCGGTCCCTCGTTCGACCCATCGTCGGTTCCCGTGGCGGCCGTGAGGTCAAGACGATGGGCGATGGATTCATGGTCGAGTTCGCCAGCGCGGTCGAATCCGTTCGATGCGCGGTCGAGATTCAAGACACCGTAGCGAGGCGCAACCTGTCGAGAAGGCCCAAGGACCGGATCCGCCTCCGCATCGGGATCCACGTCGGGGACGTCGTTCGCGAGGGGAATGACTTGGTGGGCGACGGAGTCAACGTCGCCTCCCGGATAGAGCCCCTGGCTCCGCCGGGGGGGATCTGCATCACCGGGCCCGTCTGGGACCAGGTTCGCAACAAGGTGGACGTTACGGTCGAGAAGCTGCGGGCTCCCTCGCTCAAGAACGTCTCCACGCCGGTCGACGTCTTCAGAGTCCGGTAGGTCGGCGCGCGCGGGTTCAGCAACGATCCGGCGACGGTCCCGTAGGTGGGGTCGAGCTCCGGAGAAGGCGGCGGTCCAGCGCGCCGGTGGCAGAGTCCGCCACCGGAGGGCGCGATCGGGGGAGTCGATCGGTCCTGCCCGACGAGACGTCGTGGCCGATCGCATCGCTTCTGAGGGTCGGTCCGTCGCCGGGGAGGCCCCGGGGCTCGCCTCCCCGTGGTCGGTCTCGACGAAAGCGCGGTCGGTACATCCCCGCGCGGGGAATCGAGGGTCCGGCGTCCCGGCAACCCCCCGGCCCAAACGCGAGGGTCCGCATGTCCCCGAACCCGGATCCCACGACCGAAGACGCCCCCGATCCCGGTAACCGTCCTATAGTCGTGGGTGACCCATCGATCTCCGACCGAGCGGGGAGATCATCTCGTCCCCTCCGCGATCGGCGAGTCGGACGGTTCGGCGAAGGGCGCTCCCGGGTGAAGGACCGCGGTCGAACCTCGTTGCCGTGCCCCCCCCGATGGGTTGGCGTTTCTCCGTCAGCGGAATCTCTCACGGCCGAGGGCCGGCTCGGGATCCTCAAAAGGAGCCCACCGTGCGCTTCGTTGGTCGCACGAGCCGACGGCGCTTCGGTGCGGCAACGGCGTTTGTCCCGGTCCTCGCCCCACTGGAGGACGGCGGAGGCCTCGGGCGACTCGGGTGCGCCGTCACCCTCTCCGAGGGCCTCGTCCTTTCCCGGCGGTAAACCGCATTGCGGCGATCAGGTTCTCGTCGGGGTCCGTCTTCGTCGAACCCCCCCGACCGCGATGAGAACAGTTCCGGCGAGCCCGAACGCCGCCGTTTCGATGAGCCCCACCACCGGGTAGGTACTCCAGAAGGGGAACAGCGCGACGAAGAGCCCACCAGCCGCGAGACCGGCCCCTCCGATAGTGACGAAGAATTCCCAGGGAAGACGGGGTCGAGTACCCCCGAGCAGACCGTAGCGCAGCATCTCTTCCTACGAGCTAGTGCGACGTTCGGGTTAATCAAATCGCCGGCCTAGACCGTCCCGGCCCGAACCCTATCCGCCCTCCGCAAGCCCGTCCGGTCGGAGGACCGACCGCCGGAGCGATCCCTCCGCTCGTCGTGGGGTCGATGGGCCGGTCTGAGGGGATCACGGGCAGGTAGGCGGACGACCGCGCCCCGTCGACCCGGGCACCGGGGGTGGCTGCCGATGTGGGAGCCGGAACGTCGCGCGAGGGAGCGGAGCGATAGACCGACCCGCATCGCGGGGATCCGGTCGGGTCGAGGACCCGGAGGGCGATCCGGAAACGCGCGCTGCGGGGTGCTTCCGCGGCTCCCGTCCCACTCCGGGGCCGCCTCCGAGGGAGGACGGGCTCTACTTGACCTTCTCGAAGTCGATCAAGATCGTGAAGACGAGAGGGTAGACCGGGTCGATGCTCCCGAGGATGTCGACGTTGTAGGTGTCCCGGATCGCGACCCAGGCCTCGTGCACCTTGGCGAGTTCGCTCCCCGTCGGGTCCTTGATGACGAAGTTGTGGCGGACCAGGTTCCCGCTCGTCTGAAGCATGGGCCGGCCGTCCCCGCTGACGGCGGTTGCGGTGATCCCCCCCATCACTCCCCGTTGGAGCGTGATCACGAACAACCGTTGGCCCGAGGAGTCCGCCAGTGTGAAGGTGGACTGATTCGCGCCTCCCTCCTTCAGGATCGTCCCGAGGCCCACGCCGTTCGCGTTCACGAGAGTGTAGCTCATGTTGGTGCTTCGAGCGGCCAGTCGGCCGAGATAGGAATCGGACCCGCCCAGGATCCCACCCAGGACGTTTCCCGAGAGATTTTGCCCCGCGTTCCCCTCGACGGTGAACAGGTGTCTACTCTCCGTGTCCATCACGCGGTAACTGTGCCCCAACGACAAGATCTGATGTTGGACCAGGAAGTTCCTCCGCCCCTGGAGTCCCAGGGCCGCGACCATCCCGGGAGCGGCGGGGGCGTTCGCCCTCGAAGCTCCGAACGTCAGCGGAGCGGGCGCGGTCGGCGCTGAAGACTGCGGTAGGGGTCCCCCACCGGTGGGCGCGCCGCAACCGGAACAGAAGCCCGCGTCAGCCGGGAGAGCGGTGCCGCATTTCATGCAGAACTGTCCGGCCATACCAAGGACTGGCATCTTCGTGGGCTAAATTCGTTGCCCTCGCGAAGTACGGCTGCAGCGAAGGTGGCTGCCGGCCGAAGTCGCGTTACCGGACCGCGGTCGCGCTCACGAATCTCGATGCGCCCTTGGGGTTCGTGGGGTCCAGTTGTGGAGGTCCATTCGGACCCGGCTTCCTCGGAAAGCCACGCCCTCCATGCTCAGGCGTAGGCGCTGTTCCCGCGCGTCTTCTCCCGTCAAGGCGATGCGGCCGCCTGCCGCCACCACCCGGTGCCAAGGTAATTCGGCCCCCCCGTACAACGCTCTTACGGTCAGGCGGGCGGCGCCCGGGAATCCAGCGGCTTCAGCCACTTGGCCGTACGTGATCACCTTCCCTCGCGGCACGCTCTCGATAACGCGGCGTAACCGGGCCAGCGTGGACCAACCTCGGGCCCCCCCCGGCCGCCGACCCCGGGTGCTATCTATCACGGCCGCCCCGCTTCTCCCGAGCCCGCCCGCGCGTCGCCTGTCGGCTCCGAGCCGCCTCTCTGCGGCGATCCTGCCCGCCCCTCCCCCATCGGTCCAGACCCTCTGGAGGATGATCATTTGTTGGCCCTCTCGCCAAGGCTTAGCCAGCGCCCGAACACGCAAAGGTGGTAGAAAGCCCTCGAGGAGCACCTCGAATGCCCTCGTTCGCGCTACTGCGGAGCGCCGTGCCGCCTCCTCAGGCTTCGCCGCGGCCCGGGACGCTGACACCTCGTGCGCCGAGGCGTGCACACAATGCGGTAGGCAACGGCGGCAACTTCAGAAATCACCGGCGGGCCGGGAGGAGCGCTGGACCCCCGAGACGGCCCCGCGTTCGCGGTCCCCTTCGTCCCTTCCGAAAACATGCATCGTTGGCAAACGGGTCGTGCGAGGGATCGCGTGCGCAGGCCGAGGCACGGACGGAATGTAGGAGACCTCCTTGACGCCCAGCACCCTGGAGTAGAATTTCTGCACGCGCTTAGGGCCCCGACCGTGGACCGTCCTCGCTCGCGTCCCCTCGACTACGTCGGACATTGCTCGCTGCGCCCCGCCCGAGCCAATGGTCGGTCTTGGCGCCCGACGACGCGCGAGAGGCCCGACCGCCCACAAGGATGACGGCTGTAGCCCCCGACTGCAACTCTTGTCGTTCGAAATGAGCCCCTTCGATGGGGGTGCGATGGCTTCCGACTCGAAGGAGAATGAGATCGGGCCCGCCCGGCGGGTCGGTTCGCCGCGTCCTCGATGGTTCTCGCCGGTCCGTGTTCCTAACCGGGTGATCCCCCGGTCGTGATCTCTTTGGGCGCCCCGAAGGTCGGCGCCGGCTCGGAGTTCCGAGCCGGGAAAGGGTTCGGCGAACCGTGGGGAACACCCGACGGGGACAGGACTACTTCGCTGCCATCGGTGACGGGACCGTCGGGGCACTGGAAGTCGGCGGCGTTCCGGCGGACTGCTTTGGGGCGTTGGGGGACCGGAGCAGGCGGTTCATTCGCGATGGGTTTCCGTACGCGCGGAAGAGCGACACCTTGCCCTTCTCGTCAACGACCACTCGGGTCAGTTGCTCCTGGACGAATGTCTTGTTGGTAGGGGCGACGGCCTTTCCGTCGGCGTCGGTGAACGGACCGGTGTGGGTTCCGTGCACCGAGTTGACGACGATCGCCTCGTTGCCCGACACGAGGACCTTGTTGATGTCCATGGTCCAGTCGGGGAACGCCGCGAAAGCGTTCGACAGGTACGACCGGATCGCCGCCTTCCCCTCGATCGGGGACTCGAGGTTCGGAACCTGGAACGACGCATTCTCCGCGTACTGCTCCACGACCTTCTCGACATTTCGGGTATTGACCACGTCGACAATCTGGCGGGCTTCGGGCTCGGTTAGCTGCGTCATTTTTGGTCTCTCATCTATATAAGGGCCGCCGAAGGGGATAAGTAGGACTACGACCGCGCGTCATCGGCGCACGGGACGCAGGACCGGGGCTGACCCGACCCCCGACCGGGTTCTACGGTCGAGGGGGAACATTTCGCGAAGCAGATCGGGAATCCCGTCCCGATAGCTGGAGACACGGGCCCTCCATCCCAATTGGCCCAGCTTGTCGTTCGAGGTGGGGCGGTCGGCTGCGAGATGATGGGCCACCGCGTCGCCCATCTCTCCGACCGCCGCCTCCAGCGTCATCGACACCGGAGGCGGCACCTCGAGCTCCGTTGCGACGAAGTCGGTGAACTCTCGAAGGGTGGCGGGGTGTCCGTCCACGACGTTGTAAACTTCTCCGGCCTTTCCCGACTCCAATACGGTGCGGAACGCGGTTCCGGCGTCCCAACGGTCCACGAAGGACCACCGGTTCCTGCCGTCCCCGACGAGCCGGTACTTCCCGGACCGAATCGCGGTCGCGACGTCCTGGAACCACGACCCGTTCCCGTAGACCATGCCCGGCCGCACGGCGAGGACGTCGAGCTCTCCGGGCGAGTTCGCCTCCATGCCGGCCCGCTCCGCATCGTAATTGATCCGCGACTCGCCCCGGGGGTCGACGGGGGAGTTCTCGCGGATGAGCTCGGGCCGCCCCCGGTAGACCCAATAACCCGAACCTATCACCACGCGTCCGACTCCTCGCCGTCCGGCGGCTTCCAGGATATTGCGGGTGCCCTCCACACGGACTCGGACCGTGTCACTCTCGGAGGGAGGGTTCGCCGCGAGGTGGATCGCTCCGAAGCAACCCGACGCGGCTTTTTCGAGTGACCGGACGTTCAGGACGTCCCCCACAACCGGCGTCCCTCCGTCCTCTTGAACGCGAACGCCCTTCGCGGGGTCCCGGACGAGACCTCGGACCTCGTAGCCGGCTCTCGAGAAGCTTCGGACGACCGACCGACCCAGGAAGCCGCTGGCACCCACCACGAGGATCCTCTTCCCGGCGCGGGAGCGGTCCGGGGTATCGGCGGTGGTCACCATCGAATCCTTCGGGGTCACCGGCACGGTTCATGTCGGGCGACCGGTTAACTCCTCCGACTCCGAAGCCAGGTCGGCGTGGCCGATGCAGACCTGGTTCCCCTAGGGTCGCCGCCAGAGCCCGCGCCGGTTCTGAGGGTGATGCAATGCGCTTTGCCGCGTCACGGCGTTCGACGCGTTGGCCGCCGCCATTGTGTCCTCCGGGCGGATCATCGGAGATGGCACGGGGAACGCGCCGACGGGCGTATGCGCTTTAGCCACTCCCGGCCTGCCACGTCGCGGTGTACGACTCGGAGGAAGGTCAATTTGACGACGGATTGTGAGACGGCAGGTTGCATGCACCCGAAACGATTGCACGGGCCGGACGGACATTGCCGGGTCTGCGCATGCACCGCCCACACGCGAACCGGCCCG
>JAKAVH010000043.1 GCA_021827545.1 Thermoplasmata archaeon | reverse complement strand
GACCGGAACGAGTTTGTCGACGCCGGGGACCACCGAGTACGCCGTTCGGAACGGTCCGCCCCCCGTGGCGCAGTTGCCCATCGCGATCACCCACTTCGGTTCGGGCATCTGTTCGTAGAGCGTGATCAGCTTGTGCGCGACCTTCCAGGTCACGGTCCCGTTCACGATCAATAGGTCGCACTGCCGAGGCGACGAGCGGGGCACGACCCCGAACCGTTCGGCATCCCATCGAGCGCCGAACGCCGCGGCGAACTCGATGGCGCAGCACGCAAGCCCCCAGTGCAGCGGGAACAACGAGTTCCGTCCCGCCCAGTTGAAGACGGGCCGGATCAGCTTGGCCTGCCCCTGCTCCTGGATCATCGACGTGAGCGCCTCCTTCGCCGCGGGGATGAACTCCCTCGATCGCAGCGCTTCGATCTCGACGAACGGGACGGCCGGTGCCTGGATCACCGGTAGCTCGATCTCGGAGGCGGTCGCGCCGGCCGCCGGGGCAGCCGTGGGCGAAGGCGGAGTCGACGCGCTCATACCACCCACCGCTTCTCGCCGCTCAACGCGTAGTAGATGCCGGTGACCGCGACCGCCGTGAAGACGGTCGCCACCACGATCGGGAGCGCGGCCGAGTTCGCTCCGCCATACCCCCGGAAGGTCAGCGCCCAGAGCGCTAGGAAAAAGCCGATGACGTCGACGGCGACGAACACGATGGCGAACGTGTAGTGCTGGGTGGGAAAGTCGATCTGGGCCTCCCCCTCGGCCTCCTCTCCGCACTCGTAGGTCGTCCCTTGGAGGTAGCTGCGGCGTCGAGGCGCCGCGAGCCACCGGTTCGCGACCAACGAAACGCCGCCGAACACGGCGGCGATCAGGGCGAAGACCAGGAACGTCAAGATACCCGCTTCCATCGTCCTTCCTACCGCTCGCCGACTCCAGAAATTGCGAGCGAAGCAGCTTATATAACGCCTGCAGGAGTTTTCCGGTGAAAGGCGCGCGGTCGCCCCCGTCCGTGGATCTTCCGCACCGAGCCGAAACTCCCCCGCGATCGTCCGTCGACCCGCGACCGGCGTCCGAGGCGTTCACCTGCCCCGTGACGCTGACCGGACGGTTCGTCATCCTGCGGCCATTGTCGGCTGCGGATGTTCCGGCTCTCGCCCGCGCCGGGGCGCACGACGAGATCTGGACGCACCTCATGAGCGGCCCGGGCCGGACGGAGGAGGAGATGCGTCGACTCGTCACGGAACTTCTCGAGCAGGCGGCGCGACGGGAGACGCTCCCGTTCTCGGTGCAGCGGGCGCCGGACGGCCCGCTCATCGGGATGACGCGCTTTCTGAACATCGAACGCGCGAATCGCGCCGTGGAGATCGGCGGGACCTGGTACGACCCGGCCTATTGGGGCACCGGCGTCAACCCGGAGTCGAAGTGGCTGCTGCTCCGCCACGCGTTCGAGTCCGAGGGGGCCCATCGGGTGCAGCTGATCGCGGACGTGCGCAATCATCGGTCCCAGCGCGCGATCGAGCGGCTCGGCGCCCAACGGGAAGGGGTCCTGCGGGATCACCGAGTCCGCCGCGACGGGACGTACCGCTCATCCGTCTACTACAGCATCCTCGCGAACGAATGGCCCCGAGTCCGGGCCGCGCTCGAACGTCGACTCGAGGGGCTATCGCCCCCGGCGCACGGGGCGCGGCCCGACTCACGCCCCTAGAAATCGGGGGGGCCGTTTCTCGAGGAACGCCCGGATCCCTTCGGCGAGCTCGCCGCGGCTGGCGGCCTCCACCGCCCCGCGGCGCTCCAAGACGAGCTGCGAGTCCAAGCTCTCGGAGAAGGCGGAGACCAGCAATCGCTTGATCCACCCCAGCGCGAAGAGCGGACCGTCGGCGAGCTCCCGCGCCTTCGCTTGGGCGCGAGCGAGCAGCGCCTCGGGCTCCACGACCTCGTGCACCAGGGCGAGCTCCCGAGCCCGCGCGGCGGAGAGGCGGGCCGCGGAGAACAACAGCTCCTGGGCGAGGCCGAGTCCGAGGTAGTGGGGCAGGAGGTAGGTGAGCCCGCCGTCGGGAACGGCTCCCAACTGAGGGAACGCGGGGACGAGCGTGGCCCGGGTCGAGGCGATCCGCCAGTCGGCGGCCAGCGCGAGCGATAGACCCCCTCCCGCGGCTACCCCGGGAAGCGCGGCGACAACCGGCTTCGGCATGTAGAGAATCTCCCGGACCGCGAGCTCCTGTTCCTGCGTCAGCTCATGAAACAGCTGAGGAAGCGCCCCTCGGGCCCGGTATTCGTCCATCGTCCGGACGTCGCCCCCGGCGGAAAACGCCGCACCGGCCCCCGTGAGGATGATCGCTCGAAGCCCGGTGTCCACGGTGGCGGACTGCAGCGTTCGGCGGAGCTCGCCGAGTGTCGGAATGTCGAGGGCGTTCAGGCGGTCGGGTCGGTCGAGCGTGATCGTGAGGATATCTCTGTCCCGCTCGGTGCGGAGGCCGGCGGCGCTCATCGGCCATGCATCGAGGCCTCGCTTATAGGTCCGTCGGAGAGAGGGCGATCGGACCGAACGTATCCCGTCCGGCCGATCACGCGGCGGGGTTCTGGCCGGCGGGCGGCCGACGGGCGGGAGGGTCCCGGCCGGCCGAGCTCGGGCCCGACGCCGCCGGCTTCTCGCCGGGGGACGGCGCGGGGGCGATCACGTCGGCCGGCGGAAGATCGGGGGGTGCGGCCTTCGCCGCCCGGCCTCCGTACGGCCCGACCATCGAGGTCGATTCGTCCGACTCGGCCTTGATCTCGTCCTCGATCGACTTGATCTCGGTCAGGAGTTCGTCTTGCTTGGGAATCGGACCGAGGATGCTGTCGATCGTCCCGATCTGCTGCTCGAGCTCTCCGAGGGTGTTGAGGGTGCGGTCCGGAACGTTCCGCGACGTGCCCAGGTACTCCGCCGCCCCTTCCATCAAGCGAGAGAACTCGAACGGGAAGAGAATCTTGGTCGCCTGCCCGTCGCCCACCTTCTGAACGGTATCGAGGGAAAGGACAGTGAGCGCCTTCGCATCGAGCGTCCCCGCTCCCAGCGCGAGGATGCGCAGGCGCTGCGCCTCTCCCTGCGCCTCGAGGATCGTCGCCATGCGCGCGCCCTCGGCCTCGAGGATCTTCGACTGGCGGACCCCTTCGGCCTGCAGGATTCGAGAACGCTTCTGCCCTTCGGAGACGAGGATCGCGCTCCGCTTTTCCCCGTCCGCCCGCAGCACCGCCGCTCGGCGCTGGCGTTCGGCCGCGGTCTGCTCCTCCATCGCGGCCTTCACCGGTCCGACCGGGTCGACCTCCTTGATCTCGACCGCCTCCACGCGGACGCCCCAGTGATCGGTCGCCTCGTCCAAGATGTCGCGGAGCCGGGTGTTGATCCGCTCGCGGTTGTAGAGCACCTCGTCGAGCTCCATGTCCCCGATGACGCTGCGCAGCGTCGTCTGGGCGAGGGCGACCGTCGCGACGTGGTAGTCTTGGACTTGGAAGATCGCTTTGGGGGAATCGACGACCTTGATGTAGATGATGGCGTCGACGTTCGTCGGCGAGTTGTCCTTCGTGATCACTTCCTGACGAGGTACTTCCAGCACCTGCGTCCGCAGGTCGATCTTGAGCACCGTAGCGATCGGGCTCACCATGTTGAAGCCGGGATTCAAGATCCGCTTGTACGAGCCGAGCAGGGTGACGATCCCCTGCTGGTACGGCTGGATCGTGTAGATCATCCGAGCGAGGAGGATGAAGACCACCAGGGCCGCGAAAACGACGACAACGACCACGGTGGTAACGTCGACCACGCTGAAAACCCCCAATGGCCCAAGTCAGGTCGGGCTATCTCCCTTTGCCTCGGTCGACCGGCCCTCCGTCGCGACGGAGATCGGCTCCACCTCGAGCGATACCCCGGCGCCGCTCACCACCCGGACGGGAGTGCCCGCGGGGATCGGACGCGGGGCCCGAGCCGACCAGATCTCCGACCGGATCCGAACTTTTCCTTGGAGCGTGTTCGGCACCACCGCGACGGTCACGACGCCTTCCGCTCCGACCAGACTCGACACCGTGGTCGATATCGGCGGGTGTCGCGGGGCGACCCAGCGGTAGTACGGAATCTCCGCCAAGCCCGCGCCCAAGGCGACGACCACGACGACCAGCGCGCCCTCGTAGCTGCCGAGAAGGACATCGGGCAGGAACAGGTAGAGCAGCCCTGCCGCGAGGAGGATCGACCCGGGAATCAGGAGGATCGCTCCGGGGTGGATGAACTCGAACGAAATGACGATCGCCCCGACGACGACCAAGGTGATTCCGATCGCTTCGTTGACGACGACCACGGTGAGGCGAGGGGGCGACCCCCTTTAAGCTCGCCTCGAGACGTCCGTCAACCCGAACCGGCCGGTCAGCGGATGTACGACTGCGTCTCGTCGCGGTCAAAGCCGCGAACGATGGTCAGCTGCCGCCCGTCGCCGGCGCCGGCCCACGCGAGGAACGGAAACAACCTCCAGAGATCCCCTTCGGCCATCTGAGTCGCCGGATGATCCGGGCCGAAGCACCGGCGGGTCACCTCGGCCGCGGTCGCTCGGGCGGCTCGCTCGTCGAGATACCCGAGCGCGTGGAGGTACTCGTGGGTGAGCACGACGAACACGAACGAGTTGAACTCGGTCCGACTCCGCGCCCGCGCCCTCATCGCCTCGACCAAGTTCTGGTTGAGCACGATCAGGTTGCCGGACACCGGCCAGTAGGCCCCGAGGTGAGGCGGCAGGCGGGCGAGCGCGAGGCCGAGGCCCGCCCGTTCGCGACCGAGGATCGCCCGGACCGCCGATCGAACCACCCGAAAGATGCCGTCGTAGTCGAGCGCCGAATCGAGCGTGACCTGCGCGGGGGGCGGGAAAGCATCCACCCTCGGGCCCGTCGGCTTTGGGGCCGTCGGAACCGGTCGCTCGCGTCGTAGCGGAAGCATCACCGGCGTTCTACGGCCGGCGGCGCCGATAAGGGCGCCGTTACTCCCACGCTACCGACCTACCCGCCGATCAGGCCGTCCCCGGCGTTTGCCGTCAACGTCTAAGAGATGGCCCCCGTTGTACGGACGAGATGCCGAAGCCGATCGAGATCGTCTATCCTCGGCAGCGAGAGCGGTTCGAGCGCCGGCGGAAGGAGCGAGAAGACCGAAAGCTGCTCGACCAATTCTTCGACCATCCGACCCTCCTCGCGGTCGGCCGGCTCATCAACGACGGGGCGTTCGACCAGCTGGACTTTCCGATCGCGACGGGCAAGGAGGGAGGGGTCTTTCGGGCGACCAAGGGGTCGGAGCGGCGGGCGGTCAAGATCTATCGGATCGACAACAGCAGCTACCGCCGGCTCCCCCCGTACGCGCTGAGCGAGCTGACCGCGGTGGCGAGCATTCGGAACTTCCAAGGCTTGATCGTGGCGTGGACTCGTCGCGAGCACACCCTCCTCGGCCGTCTCACCGACGCGGGGGTCCGGGTCCCTCGTCCGTTCGCGCTCCGGCGGAACGTGTTGGTGATGGAGTACATCGGCGACGATCGGGGGCCCGCCCCCCGATTGCGAGATGCCGTGATCGAAGACCCGGACGAGCTGTACGGCGCCCTCGTGCGGGAGTTCCGCCGGATGGTGGTCGGCGCGCGGCTCGTTCACGGCGACCTGTCGCCGTACAACACCTTGTACTTCGACCGACGCCCGGTCGTGATCGACGTCGGCCAGTCGGTTTCGGTCGACCACCCGGAAGCGCCCGCCCTCCTCCGGCGCGACCTCGACCACTTCTCGGCCTTCTTGCGGCGCCAGGGACTGGCTGTCGAAGCGGACGAGTTCTACCGGGCGGTCGGCGGCCCATCGTCCGAAGCGACCGGTGCGCTTTAACGAGCGACTGCACGTACGGAAGGCGCGAATGAGGGCCGGGCCGTTGTTCCGACCGGGGTGGTGATCGATGCCCACGATGTTTGTGCGGATTCCCGAAGACCGAGTCGGAGTGCTCATCGGCCCGAACGGCTCGACCAAGCGCGAGATCGCCCGGTGGACCCGGACGATTGTCGAGATCGATGCGGAAGAAGGGGAGGTCACCGTCACCGGGGCCGACGACGACCCGTCGGGCGTTCTGACCGCCCGGGATATTGTCGCGGCGATTGGCCGCGGTTTCTCGCCCGAGCGGGCTCGGCGGCTCCTGACGCCCGAGACGTACCTCGGAGTCGTCGACCTCAAGCAGGCGACTCCGCATCGCGAGAAATCCGCGCTCCGGCGGATTCGCGCCCGCCTGATCGGCTCCGACGGTCGGGCCCGACGGCGGATCGAGGAGCTCTCCGGTGCCTCCGTGAGCGTCTACGGCTCGACCGTGGCGGTGATCGGGACGGAGCGGCAGATCGAGCACGCCGTGCAGGCGATCGAGATGCTCGTTCGGGGCAGCGAACACTCCACCGTCTTCCACCTGCTCGCGCGCTGGCGTCGCACCGACGCCCTCGCCGACGCCCTCGATCGGGGCGACGACGCCGGGGCCGGAGAGTAGCCGGTGGCGAAGACCGTCAGTCTGAGCGGGCCCGCCGTCGCGTTGGCGCGTGACGCGTTCCGCTCGTACTACCGGAACCACCCGGTCCCCGCTCCCCCCCGCGTCGCCCGGCGGGAGTTCGCCTCGTTTTCGTTTTCGACGGAGTCGCTCATGCGCCGCCACACGGCGTTTGGGGATGCCGCCGCGATGAGCCGGTTCCTCGCCGACGAGGCGCCGCGGCACGTCTACTACTCGGCCGCGTACTACCGCCATCCCGCGGAGGGATCGATGGCGAAGAAGGAATGGCTCGGGGCCGACTTGATCTTCGATCTCGACGCCGATCATTTGCGGGGGGCGCAGGAACTGGATTACGCTGGACAGCTTCGGCTCGCCAAGGAGCGGTTCACCGTGCTCCTCGATGACTTCCTCTTCCGGGATTTCGGCATCGACCCGGACAGCTGCGAGATCACGTTCTCGGGAGGACGTGGCTACCACGCCCACGTGCGGGACGAGCGGTTCCTCCACCTCACGAGCGCCGAGCGGCGGGAGCTCGTCGACTACATCCTCGGCGTCGGGCTCGACCCGAGCCGGGCGCTCGGCCACCGAACGGTCGACCTGCGGCCGGACGAACGGCCGGACGGCGCCGGGCGGTCCGGTGGCGGCCGCCCCGGCCGACGTCGGTCGATCCGACAGATCGAAGTCGCCCCGCCGGATGCGCCGGGGTGGTACGGGCGGATCGGTCGCGCGGTCCGCGCCACGATCGACCGGTGGCGGACGCAGCCGCCGGCCCAGACTTGGGCGGAGTTCCGGGCGTTGGACGTTCACGACCCGGCCGCGCGTCGATGGGTCCAGGCGCTCGTGCGCGCGCGGGGCGAGGGGCCGCCGGCTCCGGGGTCCGACGACGCCCTCGGTCGTCGGGAGATTCCCGAACCGTTGCTCGCGGCGATCGCCCGGGACGCGGCCGTGGCCGTTCAAGGGGAAACCGACGCGCCGGTGACGACGGACATCCACCGTCTGATCCGCTTGCCGGGCTCGCTGCACGGGGGCACGGGGCTCCGCGTGGTCCCGGTCGACTATGCCCGCCTCGACGCGTTCGACCCGCTGCGAGACGCCGTGTGGGAAGGGGAGGAAGCACCCGCGGTGCCGGTTCGCTACCTCACCCGGGTGGCGGGCCGCCTCGGGCCGTGGGAGTTTCGCGGCGATGCCGGGAGTTCGGAGGAGCTCCCCCGGCCGGCCGCGCTCTTTCTCATCCTGCGGGGCGAGGCGGAGCTTCGGAGCGGACCGGGATCTTGAGGCGGCCGATCCGCGCGATGCTCGCCTCGATGACGTCGCCCGCTCGGAGCTTTCGGCTCTCTTGACCGAACTCGAAGCCGGGGACGCCGCCGATCGTGCCCAACGAGACGATGTCCCCCGGCTCGAGGGTGATCCCTTGGGAAAGGTGGGCGAGGACGTCGGGGATTCGGAAGACGTAATCGGACGTATCGCCGGCCTGGCGCACGGTGCCGTTCACCCGGAGCTCCATCGCGAGGGGATACGGGTCGCCGACCTCTTCCTTCGGGACGACCCACGGTCCGACGGCCATCGTGCTGTCGAACCCTTTGCCGAGCACCCAATCGACCGGGCCGTCCGACGGATACTGCAGGTCCCGGTACGCGAGGTCGAGCGCGATGGTGTAGCCGGCGACGTAGTCGAGCGCGCGATCGCGGTCGATCCGCTTCCCGCGCTGGCCGAGAACGATGGCGAGCTCGATCTCGATGTCGGGGAACGAACCCGTCGGGTTCAGGACGAACGGCTCGCTCGGCCCGACGAGGCTGTTGAAGAAGCGGGTGAAGAAGTACGGCCGCGTCGGCGTGGGCCGATGCTGCTCGGCAAGGTGGCTTTTCGAATTCGAGGCGAGCAGGTAGATCTTCGCTCCCGGCAGCACGGGCGCGAGCAGCCGCACCCCCTCCTCCGGCTTGAAGAGGTAGCGCGCGCCGGTCGCCGCGCGCGGGGTCCAGCCGGCCTGGCGTCGCCGGTCGATGTACGTCTGGATCTTCCGGGTAAGCTCGACCGAGTCGGATCCCCCGGCGAAGAACGCCCGCATGTCCCGGAACCGGCTGGGATCGGCGCCCTTGACCGGGTTCACGCCGTAGTAATCGCGGCAGGCGGTGTCGAGGTCGATGTACTCGTCGGCGTCGGAGAGCATGCCGAAGTGGAACTGCTCGGCGAGCTGGAAATGCACGAGCTTCATCGGGGTCGACCGGCCCCCCCAATCGGCCGGACGGATAACGGGTGCGGATGCGAGCGCGGCATCCCGACGGAGCGCCGGTTCGCCCGCCGATACGAGACGAGGAAGCCGGGCCCGAGCCGTTCCACTCGCTCGGTCACGAGGAGCTCCAACGGGAGGCGGGCTCGGCTCGCTCGGAGATCG
>JAKAVH010000077.1 GCA_021827545.1 Thermoplasmata archaeon | reverse complement strand
GTAAACCCGATGGCCGGTCAATCGGGGGAACTGTTCGGTAGCTCCCGAACCTCCATCAGCGATGGCGCCAGGGTGGGATCGTGCCTCGCCTCACCCCGGCCGGCCTTCGGCACGTTCCCCGCGTCCCCCGGCCACGGATGGCCTCTCCCCCCCCCCCCACCCCGCGCCGGGCACTGGGCAACGGAGGAAAGGCGAGCCGAACGTCTAGGGCCAGGGCTCTGAACTTCTGATCGGGCGAGCGGTTTCCGGCTCGGATCGAATGGTATCTGGCCGAGCGCCGGCGAAGGCATCCTTAGAAATACCCCCCAATCCCTCCGCAGTCGATGGCGAACGCGGTCTCCCGGCCGAAACCTCCCCCGCTCTTCCGAACCTACCGGATGCTGGGGAGAGCGTCGACCGTCGTGTCGGTGCTCGCCGTGATTTGGATTGTCGTGACCTTGGTCTCGGGCATCCAGTTCGCGCAGGGCCTGCAAAAGAGCAACATCGGGAAAGGCACTCACTTCAGCCTGGAACTCACCGGTTCGAGCGTTCAGGTGAGCACGTCGCTCGCCATCAACAACAGCGGCTACCTCGCCGCGAGTAGCCTCTCCACGACGCTCGCCGTCTACAACGCGACCGGCCTCCTCCTCGGTCAGGGCGGTTCCAGCGGGCTCACGATTCCCGGGGGTGGCTCGGCCCAGATCCCGTTCAGCTTCGCCGTCAACATCTCGGCCGGGAATCCGGCGGTCGTCTCCCTCCTCACGCACCCCGAGGTGCTGGCCCTCAAGGGATGGGTCAACCTCACCTACGGCTACCTCTTTCCCGTCAGCCTAGTGGTCAATCAAACGTACGACTGGGGCGCGCCGTTCCAGGGCCTAGCCCTCTTCTTCGGCTCTCCGTACTACTCTGACGGCCATGTGATCGTGAACGTCACCGTCGCGTTCTCCAACCAGGCGCCGATCCAGCTGAACGGCACGCTCGCCCTCACGTTGACGTCCTCGTCTCAAGCGACGTGCGGAACGACCAGCTTTCCGGTCAGCTTGGTCGAAGGCGCCCGGTACAACCACACCTCGGCGGCCGTGTTGATTCCGTCGTGCAGTCTGTCGGGGGGCTCGGTGGTCGGAACGTTCTCAGGCCCGGGATTTTCGTTTGACCTTCCCTCGGAGCCGATCCCATGATGCCCGACCAGCCGCCGGACGCCTGGAACCCGGCCGACAGTTCGTATTCCTCCCCGGCCCCCACTCCTCCGCGGCCACCTCGCTTGTCGCTCGGTCGGCAGCTGGCCGTCGGAATCGGCACCGGGGCGGCGGTGGCGATCGGGGCTGGCTATCTGCCGTTCTATCTCCTGACGACCGTTCGGCCGTCGTCGATTGCGCTTGGGTTTTCACCAGCCACGACGTTTGCGCTCGTGGTCGTGGTCGCGATCCTGGAGGGCGCCGCGGCCGGCCTTCAACCGACCCGCCTCTACGGTGGGTTGGTGATCGCGGCGGGCCTAGCTGCGATCTACTTGCTACTCTACCTCATCCGTACCGCGACGTTCAACATCGCGGTCGGAAGCGGGGCGGTGATCTCGATCGGGTACGCCGCCTTCCTGTGGCTCCTCGTCCTCGCGGCCGTGATCTCGATCGCGTCGGGGGCGGTGGCGTTGATCGAGGACCTTCGCCGACCGGGCGAGCGCCCGGCTTGGACCCTGTATCGGCGCTCCCGCCTCGACCGCGCCCCCGGTTAGGTCGGCGTCGGAGAGCGCCTGCGCGGCGCGTTCCATCGGGTCGGACCGTCCAGCACGTGGACGACCGGCCCGACGCCCATACTCTCCAAGAGCCCGACCGCCACGGCCGAGCGGGTTCCGTACTCGCAGTGCACGTAGACCGGCACTCCCGGCGGAATCCGATCGCGGAGATCGGAGCGGGCGAGTCTATCCACCGGCGAGGAGAACGCCCCGGGCACGTGCCCCCACGCGAACTCGCTCGGCGCACGAACATCGACGACCGCGAGCGGGCCTCCGCGTTCCATCGACTTCCGTAGCTCCGCCATCGTGCTACGCCGCGTCGCCTTGAGCGGACGGCCAGACGAGGCCCACGCGCGCACCCCCCCGTCGAGCGCTCCCTCGATCCGGTCGAATCCGATGCGCAGGAGCGAACGGCGCGCGCTTTCGATCTCGGATTCGCGTTCGCCGACGAGAACGATACGGTCGCGGGGGTCGGCCGCCGCCGCGATCCACGCGGTGATCGGCCCGTCGTGGCCGACGAACCGGCTCCCCGGTAGGTGTCCGCGGTCGAATTGCTCGGGCGTGCGCGTGTCGAGCGCGACCCCGCCTCGCTGGCGGAGGAGCCGCTCGACCCTTGCCGCCGAGAGTCGAGGGATCGGGGGTAGTGGGTCCCCGACCCTCGGTGCACCGAGTTGATTTCGCCGTCGGACAGCGCCGTAGTACGACGGGAACGGGTCGGTCGACAGGTACCGCTCGAGGAACGCCGAGTATGTCGGGGCGGTGAGGAGGCGGTTCGTTCTTCGCTCGCGCCCGAGGGTGGTCCGGGACGCCGCACGCGCGCCGACGCCGCAGAAGCTCCCCCCGAGGTGGGTCGGGTGTACGGTCAGCGAGTCAGGCAGCGCCTGGAAGCGACGGCGGAGCGTCGTCCATTCTTGGCGCGCGAGGGGGAGCGTCTCGGCGGGACCGAGAAGGTCGGGTCGGGCCGCCGTTCCGGCCATCAAGGCGCCTCCCGAAAAGAGGCAGGCGGGCGAGCCGTCGGGGGTGAGCAGGAGGTAGCTCAGATGCTCGGGCGTGTGGCCGGGCGATGCGAGCACCCGAAGGCGCCAGCCGTCGAGCCGGATCTCCCGACGGTCGGAGAGCGGGACGTAAGGAAACCGCAGCCGAGCGGCGGCGGCCGCTCCGAGCCGGGCTCCCGTGCGGGCGGCCAGTTCCCGGCCCCCTGAGAGGAAATCGTTGTGCAGGTGCGTCTCGAAGACCCAGTCCAAACTCCCCCCATCTTCCGCCATCCTACGGCGGTAGACGTCCATATCCCGGACCGGATCGACGACGAACGCCCAGCCCTCGCGGCGGTGGCGGACGAGGTACGAGGCGTTTCCGAGATCGGGGTGGTCGATCCGCTGGACGATCGGCCTGCGTTCGGTGCCGGGGGACCGGACCATCGGACGCCTATCGGCGGCCGCCTCTTAACCTGACGGCAGGGGGTGGTGAAGGAAGCGCTATCCGTCGGGATTAGACTTTTAAGACCAAGCGTCCGAACAAGCGGAGAAGGATGGAGTACCGCTGGAAGGCCTACTCGGCCATCGCCGTCGGGTCGCTCATGGCGGCCGTCGACAGCACCGTCGTGCTGCTCGCCCTCTTCCCGATCGCCGACGGGCTCCACACCGATTTCGTCACCGTGATCTGGGTGGTGCTCGCCTACCTCCTGGTCAGCACGACGTTCGGGATCACCCTCGGGCGCGTCGGGGATCTCTACGGCCGGCGCCGGATGTACCTACTCGGATTTGCGGTGTTTACGGTCGGCTCGTTCTTGTGCGGCGTGGCCCCCTCGGGCGACTCGCTGGTCGGGTTCCGCGTCGTCCAAGGGATCGGAGCGGCGCTCATCATGGCCAACTCGTTCGCCCTCCTGTCGGAAGCGTTCCCACCGGCCGATCGCGGACGGGCGTTCGGCGCGATCGCGGTCGTCTGGGGGGTCGGGTCGGTTCTCGGGATCGTCGTGGGTGGGGTGATCATTGCGTTCACCAGTTGGCGGTGGATCTTCCTCATCAACCTGCCGATCGGGGTGGCGGGTACGCTGTGGGGGGCGCGGGTCCTCCGGCCATCGCCCCCTCGCCCCGCGGGAGCGCCCCGGCCGTACTTTGACCTCGTCGGCGGCGGCCTGTTCACCGCCGCGATCACCCTCCTGTTGTTCGCGGTCACGTGGGGGCTCCTGTACGGCTGGTCGACGGCCGTCGTCCTCGTTTCGCTCGTCCTGTCGCTCGGGTTGTTCGTCGCGTTCGCGCTCTGGGAGGCCCGCGCCGCCCGGGACCCGATCATCGACCCGAGCTTCTTCCGGCATCGATTGTTCACGGCGAGCGTGCTGACGGCGTTCTTGCAATCGCTCGCGCTGTTCAGCGTCAACTTTCTATTGTTGTTCTACCTCGAAGGGATCGCGGGGCTCTCGGTCCTGACCGCCTCCTACCTCATCCTTCCCGTGGCGGTCGCCTCGGCCGTGGTCGGGCCGGCCGGTGGAGTGCTGTCGGACCGCATCGGACCGAGGATCGTCGCCACCGCGGGGCTGTTGCTGCAGACGGTCGCGCTGGTCGCCCTGATCACCCTGACGGATTCGACGCCGCTCTACCTCGTCGCCGTGATCGAGGCGGTGTACGGCGTCGGCGGGGGGCTCTTCTGGCCGGCGAACACCACCGCCATCATGTCGGCGACGCCCCCGCATCGCTTCGGGGTCGGCTCGGGCGTGATGAACACCCTGCGCAATACGGGGATGGTGATGAGCTTCGCCCTTTCCTTGACGGCGATCACGGCCGCCATCCCGGCGTCGATCGCCTATCAGCTGTTCGTCGGCACGATCTCGGGGCGCCTCTCCCCGGCCGACGCCCAAGCGTACCTGCACGGGCAGGCGCTCGCCTTCTCGGTGTCGCTCGTGCTGCTCGTGGCCGCGGTGATCCTCTCTCTCCTGCGCGGACCGCGCGGTTCCCCCGCCGGGACCGAGCCGCTGGCCCCGCGCCCCTCGGGAGCACCCGCCGTGGGGCCCCCTTCGGCTCGGCGGTGAGCCGAACCGGTCGATCGGGAGACGCGGGGGCTCGCGCGGACGGGCGCCGGTCACGACCGAGTGGTCAGAGGCCGCTCAGGACGACCTCGGCGATGCGCACGGGGCTTTGGGGGCGGTCTTGACGGTCGCGGGGCACCGCGGCGATCTTTTCGACCACCTCTTGGCCCGAGCGCACCTTCCCGAAGACGGCGTGCTTTCCGTCTAGCCACGGCGTCCTCGCGAGGGTGATGAAGAACTGGCTCCCGCCCGTATTCGGGCCGGCGTTTGCCATCGATAGGACGCCGGGGCCGTCGTGGCGGAGTTCCGGGTGAATCTCGTCGCGGATGGTGTAGCCGGGGCCGCCGGTGCCGTCTCCGCGCGGGCAGCCACCCTGGATCATGAAGCCGGGGATCACCCGATGGAACGTCAGTCCGTTGTAGAATCCCTTGCGCACAAGGTTCACGAAGTTCTCTACCGTCTTGGGGGCTCGGTCTCGGAACAGCTCGATCCGGATATCTCCCATCGTCGTCCGAATGGTCGCGGTCGGGTTTGCCATGCCGCCACGAACCCGCGAGCGTCAAAAGGATGCCGCGGGGGGCTCGTTCGCCTCGCCACCCCCGGGGACCCCTGGGCGCACCGTCCGCCGTCATCGGCGGACTCTGTTCGCTCTCTCCGAAAGAGATTCGAGCCTCCTTCCGCGACCCGCTCTCCGCTCGCTCGCGTTCGAGTCCGCCGCCCCAAGACGAACCGGCCGGATCGTCGCGGCCCGGTCGACAGAATCTGATTTGTGCCGAACGCCCGTGAGGCAGTCGATCATGGAGCCCGGGGGCCACGAAGGCCACGAGACGACGTCCCGTGCGGCCCCGATCGTCACGGTTCACTTCGACGGCGCCTGCCGGCGGACGAAAGAGGGGTTGGTAGCGACGTACGGGTTCGTCGTAGAGGGCGCCTCGCTCGATCACGAGGGCAAAGGTCTCGCCGTCCCGGTCGGCAGCGAAAGCGCGACCAACAACGTCGCGGAGTATGTGGCGGCGATCCGGGCGCTCGAATTTCTCCGCACCCGGGGGTACCACGGACCGGTCGATCTCGTCGGGGATAGCGAGCTCGTTCTTCGGCAGATGAGCGGGCAGTATCGGGTGCGGGCCGCGCATCTAACGGCCCTCCACGACGAGCTGCGAGCCCACTTAGCGACCTTTGCGTCGGTTCGGCTTCGACACGTTCGTCGCGAGGAGAATCGTCGCGCCGACGCCCTCTCCCACCTCGCATTCACCGAATGGCGTCGAGGCCGCGGGCGATGACGGATCAGTTGGAGGGCCGGCGCGAGATCGGTTACGCCCAGCGAATCGTATAGACGAGGGTGCGTCCTTCGACAGCCGCCTTGGCTCTCGCGGTATCCACGAGCGTCGCGAACGTCGCCGCCGCCTCCGGACTCAGATGGGGGCGGCGTCCATAGGTTCTCGGGAGACCGTCCTCGAGGCCGGCGGACGGGAACCGAGGAACTTCCGCCGACGTGGCCCGGGAAGACGGGCCGGCGGTCATCGACGCCCCCAGCCGACGCCTCGCTCGAGCATCTCTTGGAACGACCGACCCGACGGAATGCTTCGAGCCGACGCCCGCCGCGCGGTTTCGCGCGCGAGCGCGCGGGCGTCCGTCTCCGAAAGCGGGTCGCGCTCGGGGGGGTCGGTCACGGCCGTCTCGAGCAGAGGTCGGGCGGACGGGCTACATAAAATCCGTGTTCGTGAGGAAGAGTGACCGTCACCCCTACGGCGCGAACGGGGGCGGGGTGGACCGGCGTCGGTTAAGTCGGAGACGCGCTCTTCGGACCAAGCATGTCGTTCGCGCGCCGGCCGACGTCCGAGCGATCGGTCGCGGAAAGGCTCGCGGAGGGAGAGGCCCGCCTCCTCGACCTCTCGATCGAATCGACCCGCGCGGATTGGGTGCACGCCACGTACCTCTCGCCCGATTCCGCCGACCTCGCCGCGCGAGCGTTCACCCGGCGGGTGCTCGCGACCGTCGAGCTGGCCAAACAGCTGACCCCGGCCGCCGTGGCGACGCTCGACCCTTCTGACCAGCGCAAGGCATCGCTCCTGCGCCTCTCCCAGTCGGTCGTCGCCCCCGAGGACTCGGCGCTGTCGTCGGAGCTGGCGCGTCGCGTGGCGGAGATGGAAGGGACGTACGCGAAGGCTCGGGTTCGATTGACGAGCGAGACCGAACCGCTCGACCTTCAGCTCCTATCGCAGCGGCTCGCGGAAAGCACCGACCCGGCGCTCTCGGAGGAGATCTGGACCGGGTGGCACGGAGTCGGGCGCTCGATGCGAACCGACTTCGCCCGCTACGTGGAACTCGCGAACGCGGGCGCCCGAGGGTTGGGGTTCGAAGACACCGGCGAGATGTGGCGGTCGAAGTACGACATGCCTCCCACCGAGTTGGCCCGGGAGGTCGATCGGCTCTGGGCCGAAGTAGCGCCCCTCTACCGCGACCTCCACGCGTACGTGCGCCTCCGGCTCGCCGCGATGTACCCGGCCCACGTCGACTCGACCGGGCCGATCCCGGCCCACCTCTTCGGCAACATGTGGGCTCAATCGTGGGAGAATCTGTACGCCCGTATCGCCCCCGCCGGGATCCGCCGGACGAGCGACCTCACGGCGCGCCTGAAGGCTCGCGGGATCACGCCGGTCGAGATGGTCCGATTCGCCGAGCAGTTCTTCGTCTCGCTCGGCTTCGATCCGTTGCCCGCGACGTTCTGGGAGCGCTCGATGTTCACCCGGCCTCGGGACCGGGAGGTCGTCTGCCACGCGAGCGCGTGGGACGTCAACTATTACGAAGACCTCCGGATCAAGATGTGCATCGACGTGACGGGCGAAGACTTCCAGGTCATCCACCACGAGCTCGGCCACAACTACTACCAGCGGGCGTATCGCCACCAACCGTTCCTCTTCCGGGACAGCGCCCACGACGGTTTCCACGAGGCGCTCGGCGACCTGATCGGCCTCAGCGTGACGCCCGACTACCTCCATCGGATCGGCCTCGCGGAGGCTCCTCGCGAAGACGATCCCGTCGTGGGCGAGCTGTTGCGCATCGCGCTCGACAAGGTCGCGTTCCTCCCGTTCGGCTACGCGATCGACCAGTGGCGGTGGCGCGTCTTCTCGGGCGAGATCCCCCCCGAGGAGTACAACCGGTCTTGGTGGGAGCTTCGCCGAACGCTGCAGGGAATTCGCCCTCCCCGCGAACGGGCAGACGACGAGTTCGACCCCGGGGCGAAGTACCACGTCCCGGCCAGCGTTCCGTACCTCCGGTACTTCTTGGCGTACATCTTGCAGTTCCAGCTTCACCGGGGACTCGCGCGGGCCTCCGGCTGGGAGGGGCCGCTTTGCCGGTTCTCCCTGTACGGACGCCCGGAGGCCGGCGCTCGACTCGCCCGTATGATGGCGATGGGCCAGAGCCGGCCGTGGCCGGAGGCGCTCGAGGTGGTCACGGGGGAGCGGCGAATGAGCGCCGCCGGACTGCTCGAGTACTTCCGACCGCTCTCCGACTGGCTACGGCGCGAGCTCAACGGCCATCCGGTCGGCTGGTAGCCCCGGAAGGGCCGACCGCCGCTCCCCGGCCCCTCCCGATCCCTCCGCGCCAGCCGAGCAAGGCGGCGAACCCGCCGAGCCAGATCCATTGGATCGGCGCGAGGGCGGGCGACAATCGCCCGGTCGCGAACGCCGTTCCCATCGCCGCCATGACGGCGAGCAGTCCCATCGCCGCGGCCGTGGCACCGAGCGCTCGCCGATCGCGCGGGCGACGAACCGCCGTGACCACGAGCAGGCCGGCGGTCGACAAGACGAGAAGTCCGGCCAAGCCGACGTGCACGGCCGACGCCCACATCTCCCCGGACAGCAGGCACGACGGCCAAGCGGAGCAGCTCAGGCCGGCGGGAGTTCCGACGAGCGAGACGAATCCGCCGCCCGCGAGCGCGACAACTGCCGTCCCAACGGCCCACAAACGGATCCATCGCTCGGTTCGGATGGCCCTCGATTCGCTCACAGCATACACCGTTCGACCGGGGCCGTTATCCCGAGTCGGTTCGAACTCGAATCGCCCCGATACCGAGAGCGGTCCCGGAGCGGCCGGTCGGTGGCCGGTTCGGTCAGCGGCGGTCGACCGTGCGCCGCTCCGGCAGCATCGGCAGCGGAACGTCAGACGGTGTGACGGG